>JANOJW010000348.1:0-9210 GCA_031418955.1 Hyphomicrobiales bacterium
TTGATCTCCGCCTTGCCGCCGAGACCGCCGGCGATGCCTATTGCCGTCTCGCCAATCCGCCGCTCGGCCATCTCACGGGTTTCTTGGCTCAGGGCTCGCGTCGTGCCGATGAGCTTGGCGGACGTCACCGCTCTCGGAGACGTGTTCAGCCGTGAACTCCTGCTCAAGGGGGTCAATCCGCTCACTTTACGAGCGCTGGATCAGGCCATCGCCGCGCTGCAGTCCCCGGCCCTTCTCGTCAGACGCATGTTTCTCGTCGCCGAAGGCGCCCAATTCGCCGCCGCGGGCAAGGCTTTCGAGCTCAATGCCCGGCTCGTCTTCACCTGGCAGGCATCGACAGCCAGGCCGCCCGACATTCTGCTGAGCACCGTATCAGCGCCGGACGACCCGAGCTCGCTGCTTCAGCTCATCGCCTGGAGCGAGGCTGACAAGGCGTTCCATTTCTTTGAGCGGACCGGCGGCGCCTGGGCCTGGGCGGGCAATTCGTTCCACGCGCTAAAGGCGCCGAGCCGCGGCAAGGGCCCGTTCGACAGCCACATCAACGGCGGCCTAGTGATGAAAGAGCTGAAGGCCCCCTGGACCCACTGGCACAGCATGAACGGCTCAATCAGTCGCGACGTGTTCGGCGCCGACGGCGCGTTCAACTGCGATCCTCTGTTCGCAAATCTCGACGGCGCCGAGTTGCTCGAACCCATCGTCCGAACCGGCTTGCGCCGCTGGACCCGAGGCAGGATCGAGGCACAGCTGGCGAACGGCGTCCTCTGGGATCTGCGGGACTGCGTGCGCCAGCTGTTGTGGTGCACTTCGGTCAATCTCGTCAGTTCTAGCGACGGCTTTGGCAGCACCGAGCCTCAATTCGATTTGCCGACTTCGTTCTTCTACGACGTCGACGCGATCGACGCAGTGATGCAGCAACTCGACTCGGCGGCGGAGGTTATCCCTGCCGGCCGGTTCAGCGTCGATGCCGAGCTGTACCGGGCAGCAGTCACCGCGGCCGATGTCGCCGTCGTCGACGACTCGCCCGCCCGGCACCGTATCTCCGGGGACACGCATTTCGCCTTCCTCGTGCCCGAGCGCGCGTTCGAGGACCTCGTGGTCGCCGGCGAGCTGATCACCCGAGGCGCGCTCAGCCCGCGGCTGGCGATCTGTCTGCTGCTGGTCGATTTTACCAACCCTGTCTTCTCGCCCGCCCGTGCCGCGCTCCTGCGCCATGTCCCGGACCAGATTGCGGCCAGCCACGGCGGAGCGGCGCTCGACCAGGCGTTCGTCGCCGCGGTCGAGGCGACGCAGCCCGCCGCCAGCAGCCCGGAAGCGGAGTTACTCGCGCTCTGGCAACGGGACGATTTGGTGGAGCATGCCGGAACGCTGCTTGCTGCGTTCCACGCCGCCGTCGAAGCGAAATTGCGAACGCCGGCCGGCATCGCGGACGTCCTGGCACTGGCCGAATCCCGGCGACAAGTGGTGCGGAAGCTCCGCACGCTTGCCGAGTTCCAGTCGACGATGGCCCAGGGCGCGGGGCCCCCCGAGCATCTGGCGATGGCCCCGGACGGAACTGTTTTCACAAAGGCTTCCACCGACGGCGAGGGAGAATTCTGATGAGCTACAGCGCGCCCGGGAACATAGACGAGCTCGACGACGCCGAACTGCAGGGATGGAACGCGCAGCTTTCGACGATCTTTGCACGCCAGATCGGCGAGGCGTCCGCCGAAGACGGATCCGGAGCCGGTCGCGCATGGCTGTTCAACCCGATTGCCGACGGCATCGACGGGGTGGCGGTCGCCACGATCAGCTGGACGGCTTTCCCCAAGCGCATCGCCGACACCGCGAGCACGCCGCGCGCCGGCTGGCGCCGGGCCGATCTCGATCGCAACGAGCAGGAGGAATATTGTGAATGGGAAGTGGTGCGTGACCCGGCGCAGCAGAACAAGGCGGTTCGCGTCACCTTCACTTGCGAGGCGGAGGACTACTACCGCTTCCTCGCCCGTCAGGCGCCCGATCTGCTGCTCGAGCTTTACCGCGCGCACGTCTCGCCCGATGTCGAGATGCAGGACTTTTTGAACGACGGGGACTATAATCCGCAGAACCGCTGGAACTACCCTCAGAACGGTGGTCAACGCGGCGCGCTGATGCACATGGGCCAACGCAACAACAGCTTCGAGGCGGCGGTCAACCTGGCGGGTGTCGCAAGTTGGCCGCGCGTCGATACAGGTGGCCAGCCAATAGTCGGCGAGCAGGCTCTGATTGCCTGCAGGCCGTTCGGCGACAGGCGCCGCCACAGCGACCCGCACATCGGTGCGGAAGTTAATGCGCTTGTGCGCGCAGGGAACGAAGTCTCCTTCGCCGATCCCGTGGGCCTGTACATCGACAGCATCGATCAGAGCGACTGGGAGACTCCCGATGGCAGCGATCCCGCCGACTGGTTCAAGATCGTACGGGGCTCAGACGAGCATATGCTGCGCCTGGTATTCGAGTCTCCGACCGGCGCCAACCTGCTCGGCGACATGCTCATCGGGGGAACGCCCATCGAGTTCGGCAGCCAGATTGCAGAGAAGCTTCAGATCCGACTTCGCGGAATCGCTCGGCCGGCGAGCGCCCCGGCTCCTCGCCTCAGGTGCCCAGGAGCGTTTGCCGGCCCGCAAATACTCGCTGACGGGGTCGAGGCCACGCCCACCCGCTTGCCTGCAAATCTAATGGAGGAGTAAGGAGATATGCCGCCTGAAAGCGTGGTGCTCCCGCCCGGACCGCTGAAAACGGTCGCCGCCTTCGGCACGCAGATGCCCTATTACGTGCTGACGTTCGACAAGGACGGGCGATGCACTTCGCCAAGGACTGCCGACGATCTCGTGGAGCGATTGCGCGGGGGCGTAGCGCGCGACGTGATCCTCTACAGCCACGGTTGGAACAACGATTATCCGACGGCGATCGGCCGATACGACATTTTCCTGCAACGCCTGTCAGCGGCCGCGCTGGGCAACCCTGGGACGCTGCCGAGCGGTTTCTCTCCCGTCTTCGTCGGCATCGTCTGGCCGAGCACCGCGCTTACCTTCGGGTTCGAGAACGCGCCCGACATTGCCGCGGCGGCAGGACCGGAAGCGCTTGCCGCCGAGGCCTCCGCCGATGCGGACGAGGCCGCCCAGCTGCTCGGTGCGATCGGCGAAGCGGACCGGGACGAGGTCGCGCGGCTGCTCGACCAGGACGGCATCGACGAGGCGGCCGCCGCGCGGCTTGCCCAGCTCATCGCGCCCTGCCTGGACGACACAGCGTACGAAATTCCGGATGAGCCGGGCGCTGCCGAAGACCTGCTCGAGGCCTGGCGCTCCGAGCCGACGCCCGATGCCAAGCCGGCGGGGAGCCTGACCCAGTTCGGGACCGCGAATGCGGGCGCGGAGGCAGGCGATGTCCAGGCGGCGGGCCTGCTCGACAATCTGGATCCGCGCTGGATCGTCCGTGTCGCCACCGTCTTGCTGATGAAGACCCGCGCCGGCGTGGTCGGCAAGGGTGTCGCTGGCCTGGTTGAGCGGATCCTCGCGCTGCCGGGGCCGCGCCTTCATCTCGTCGGCCACTCGTACGGCGCGAAAGTCGTCATGTCCGCGCTCGCCGCCAAGCCGCCGCCGCGCCCCGCGGAGGCGGTGATGCTGTTGCAGCCGGCGGTGTCGCATCTGTGTTTCGCCGAAGATACCGGCGACGGCCGGCCGGGGGGATTCAGGCGCGCGCTGGATCATATCCGCAAGCCCCTGCTCGTGACCTGGTCCAGGAACGACCTGCCTCTGCGCCGGCTCTTCCACCTTGCCGCGCGCCGCAAGTCCGACGTCGGCGAAGTGCAGGTTCTCGGGGCGCCGAGCCGCTATTGGGCGCTCGGCGGCTTCGGCCCGAGCAATTGCGCCGAGGGCGAATGCCAAGCGCGCGTCTTTGCCCAGCCGCCGCAGGCCAACGCCTTGCCCGCGCCTCCCGCGCGCATCGTGGCCTTCGACGGCAGCGGCGTCATCACGGGCCACGACGATGTGCACAACGCCAAAGTGATCTGGGCGATGTGCGGTTTGCTTCATTGAGGAACGACCGATGGCGATGTTGATCCGCGACAGGTTCGAGCTGCTGACGCTGAGGTGCTGGATCAGGACCAAGGCGCTCGATCTCTCGTCCGAGGGCTCCGACGCTTCGGTACGGCAGGTCGCCGTCAGCCAGCTTTTCCACGGCGAGCAGGCGATCACCCTGCCTGTCGAAACCGACCTCTCGCTGCTGGGAATGCCGGACGCGAGGGAAACCGCGGCGCCGTCGCGGTGCTCGCTCGCCGGCACGGAGATCGCCGGGCAACTGGTGGCCGCGAAAAGCACGGCCAAGGATGGCATCCTGTGGTTCCACATCAGCCGGGAATCCATGCCGCTCGCCGTCCTCCCCTGGGAGGCGATGGTCCGGGAAATCACCGACCTGGTCCTGGTCCGGATTCCCAATTTCCTCGAGAATTCCTATCATCCGGTGGCGGATCCCTCGATCATGATATGCGCTTCCGCGCCGATCCTTGACGGCCCTTATTCGTTGCCCTCCTACGTTCAGGGGCTGCTCGACGTGATCGAAAATGCGGCGGTGCAGGCCGGCGCCAGCGCCACGGTGCACCTGTTCGTCGACCACGAGGTCCAGGACCAGATCGGCCAACTCGCGGCCGGCCGCTCCTCGCCACACATGCGCGTGGAGCTGCCCTACGAAACCCCCGTTTCGGGGCCGCGATCCTCGTCGCCGCCGGATGCGGCCATCCGCAGCCCGTGGCTGCAATGGATCGCGGACTGCCTCGAGGACGAAGTGGTCGAAATCGCCCACTTCATCTCACCGGGTCATTTCGACGGGACCGGCGGGGCGATCGTGCTCGCGAACCGGCCCGACGAGAACTCACGGCACGGCGACATCATCGACGCGGACGAGCTGATCGCCTTCTATGACCGGCTCGGCTGCGCGGTCATGGGGTTCTCCAGCCCCAGCATGCCGGAATGGGTCGCGGGGCAGCGGGCGCTGGCCTTCGAGCTGTCCTGGCTGCGGCCGGGCCCGATCCTGCTGTCGGAGTCCTCGATCGATCCCAAATCTGCGCTTGCTCCGGCTTACGCGACGCTGTTCGGCGGATCATCGCCCGAGAGCCGGGATCTGACCCGCTTCGAACCGGCACACCTGTGCGTCCACCCGGAGCTGCTGGAGCCGCCCCCGGCGCAAGTCGTCGAGAAGTTCGGGATCGGCGAGACCGTGCAGGAGGGGCTGCCGCAAAAGAAGGCGCGGATCGCGGCCAACTATGTCCGGCAGCGAATGGCGTCGCTGACCGAGACGCGCGACCTCACGCCGCTCGAATCGTGGGAGCGCGAGGGGGCGCGCGAGGCGCTGAGTTTCCTGTCCAGCCTGGCCGGCAGGGGGGAGTAGCTCAGCGATGCCCAGCACATTCATCCGGGTCTCGACCATCAAGCTCGACGCGCAGACTCGCCTCCAGTTCAACGTCGACGGAAACCCGTCCGATCCGGAAGTGCTCGAGGTGGCGCCCGAAAAGCACCCGCTCGACGCATTCATGAACATGGTCAGCAATCCCGCCGTGCCCACGACGGTCGTCACCGACGCGGGGGATGCGCTCGTCGCCGACCTGATGAAGCATGCCAATCTTTCGTTCAGTCTGACCAGCACGCTCAACGATCCGCCCGCGCAGCGCCGCATCCATGTCGAAATTCAGAAACGGGCGAGCGCCGCCCACAATTACCCGTGGGAAGTCCTGCACAACGCCGACGGCTTTCTCGCCACCACTCCGGGGGTGGCCTTCGTCAGGGTCGTTCCGGTCGCGGACAACGCGCGCAAGGATGCCGCCGTGTTCGGGGGAACGCTCAAGATACTGGCGGTCATCGCGGCTGCCGGTGTCGACGGGACCAAGGAATGGGAGGCGCTCGACGCGGGCCTGCGCCGCTGGACGGGGCCACTCGAATGCCGCGTGCTGGTGCATAGCCCGGCACTCAAGACGCTGATCGAGGATGCTCCCAACAAGCTTGTGGGCGTCCAATGCGACATGGTGCCGCTCGACTCCCTCGAGCTGACCGAGATGCTCGACCAGTTCCTGCCCCATATCTGCCACATCTTCTGTCACGGTCAGGCCGACAAGTCGCCGCGTCTCGAGATCGCGAACAATGCGACCAATTTCGGCAACCCGCCGCTGTTCCTCTCGGCGGCGGAACTGGCACCCCACCTCAAGTCGGCCTGGCTGGTGACGTTGAACGCCTGTTCTTCGGGTGCCGCGGTCGGCGACATCAACGTGGCCTCGATCGCCAGCGAGCTTGTCGAGCTCGGAGTGCCGATGGTGGTCGCCATGCGGCAAGTCGTGCCGGTCACGGTGGCCAATCGCTTCACGCGCAGCTTTTTCAGCCTCGGGCTCCACAAGCTCGATGCGGACTTCAAGCAGCAACAATCCTTCGTCTTCGATCTCAACGAAGCCGTCGTCGGCGCCCGCCGCGCTATCGTCGGGGACTATGGCGGTCCGCCGGTGGAGGACCGGATCAAGGAATGGACGCTGCCGATCGTGTGCTCCGGATCGAAGCCCTTCGAGATCAGGATGCCCGAGCCGGGGGCGGTGATCGACGACGCGAGGCTTGCCAGGACCGAAAGCGAGATCGCGGTCTACAAGAACGCATTGGAAACCGGTGGATGGTCCGATGCCAAGCGGGCTGAGATCGAGGCCCGCATCGCCGAATTGCAGAACCAGATGGAGGGGGCAGCCGCTTCTCCCTCGGCGCCAGGGAGCCAACCATGACCTCATGGCCACAGCAACTCCAGGTGAATGCCTGGTCGGGGACCGACGAGAACCGGTCGCCAGCGGACGAATCCTTCCAGCAGCGGCTGTTGTCGTCGGGGCTCGCCCTGGCGGACCTGCGCACCCTGGCGCCCGTCCCGATCGATCCCAGGAACTGGGCGGATCCGCGCGTCGGCTGGGGAGTCGTGCTGCCCGAGGCGGACGGCTTGAGCGAGAGCGACCTCGCCAAGGCAGGCGACGCGCCGGCTCCGATTCAGGAGCTGGTCGCCGCAAGGAATGGAGCAGTCCTGCGCTATCGGCAGGACCGTTCGGTGGGAACGATCCGCCGATATTATTCGGACGGTACCGGGCCGCAGGACATTCTTGTCGCCTCGCAGAGCTTCGGCACCGGGCCGGGTCAGATACCGCGCTATCTGCTGATCTACGGTTCGCCGGGATCGATCCCTTGGTCGTTCCAGTTCGAGCTGCAGCAGAGCTGCTTCGCGGGCCGCCTCGACCTGGTCGAGGAACCGCTCGAGCGCTACGTGCACGCCCTGCTCAACGACTGGGCCGACAGTGCCGCACAGCACCCCAATTCCGTGATCTGGGCGGTCGATCACGCTCCGGGCGACATCACTCACCTCATGCGCGACGCGATCACGGCGCCGTTGCACGCCAGCCTGATGAACGATCCCGATCCCGCGTTTCAGGCGGGTGCCAGGTTCATCGACGGCGGGCAGGAAGATGCGAGCACGGCGGCGTTGATCGATGCGCTCGTGGCGGGCCGCCCGAGCCTGGTCGCGACCAGCAGCCACGGCATGACCGGACCGCTCAACAACGTGGCCGCCATGCAGGCCGACCTCGGGCAGCTCGTCGACAGCGCTAAGGCGCAAGTTCGGGGCGCCGACGTGCTCGCCCAGTGGCAGCCCGACGGCGCCATCTGGTATGCGCAGGCCTGCTGCTCCGCGGGCAGTCGCGGAGAGACCGCCTTCGACGGCCTTGTCCCGCAAGGGTCGCAGGTCGACCGGATCCTGAAGGGTGTCGCAGCCTGCGGTGAGATGATGTCCCCGTTCCCGCGGGCCTTGCTGTCGGCGGCAAAGCCGGCGCGGGCGTTCGTCGGCCATGTCGAACCGACCTTCGACTGGAGTGTCCGTTACCCCAAGACGGGTCAGTTCATCACCCAGCCCCTGCTCGACGCCTTCTACCAGCGGCTGTTCACCGGAGAACCGATCGGCATGGCGCTGGACTCCTGCCGCCGGCTCGCCAGCGAGCTGCTCCACGCGGCCTTCGCCACGGGCCGCCGCGATCTCGCGGCGGGCGAAGCCGTTCCGGGCGACTTGCTGGCCTTGCGGCTGATTGCCAACGATTGGAAGGCGATGGTGTTGCTTGGAGATCCCACCTGCATGGTAAACTGACCGCTGCGATTTGCAGAGCAGACTGGCTTTGACACCAGCGGTGGACCTCGGCTTCTGTTAGTCCGCTCCCACCGGCTGCGAAGCACAGCAGCTAATGTCTGCACCGGCTTAGGGTTTCGGGCGCTTCAGCGTACGAAAGTGATTTTCCCCCGGTTGCCCGGACACCGCTGACAGGCTTTGAGGAGCCAGGAGGTGTACGATGGAGAAGACGACGAAGCGGCGGTTTACGGACGAGTTCAAGCGCGAGGCAATGGCGCTGTGGGAGACGAGCGGCCGGACGCAGACGGAGATCGCCCACGAGCTGGGGATCGTGCCGACGATGCTGAGGCGCTGGCAGCGCGGGCTGAGGGGTGACGGCGCTCCGATCCCGGCGCGGCCGCCCTCATCGGTGATGGCGTCGCCGGCGGATCAGGCTTCGGAGATCGCGAGGCTCCGGCGCGAGCCCGATCGGACGCGGATGGAGCGCGACATTCTAAAAAAAGCCGTCGGCATCTTTGCGGAGATGCCGCGATGAGGTTCCACTTTATCGAGCAGCATGCCCGCACCTGGCCGGTGCGGATCATGTGCCGCGTGCTCGGCGTGTCCCCCAGCGGATATTATGGCTGGCGCGGCCGCGTGCCGAGCGTGCGCACGATCGCGAACGTCGCCTTGCTGACCAACGTGCGCCGCATCCAGGCCCGCCATCAGGGCCGTTATGGCAACCCGAGGATGCATGCCGCCCTGCGGGCGGAAGGGCATGGCTGCAGCCGCGGCCGCGTCGAACGGCTGTTGCGCCGCCACGGCATCCGGGAACTGGCTGGTCGCCGGTTCCGGCCATGCACGACCGACAGTCGCCATTATCTGCCGATCGCGCCCAACCTGCTCGCGCAGTGTTTTGTAGCACCCGCGCCGAACCGGATCTGGCTCGCCGATATCACCTATATCGCCACCGGCGAAGGTTGGCTGTATCTGGCGGTGATCATGGATCTGGCCAGCCGACGAATCGTGGGCTGGAGTTTGACTTGGGCTGGGGCGGTCAGGCCGAGGTCGGCGAGGAAGCGGGCTTCGAGGTCG
>JANOJW010000349.1:0-9185 GCA_031418955.1 Hyphomicrobiales bacterium
CCGGCGACCGTGCTCCAGATCAACGGCATCATCACGCCGAGTGCGGCAAACGCCAGCAGGCGCGCCAACCGTGTCGGTTTGCTGGTCACGAGATCACTCACCTTGGGATGTGAGGCAACCGGAGGAGGCGCAAAACGCTGGCCTCGACTCGACGCACGGCTGCCACGACGCGCACTGGGCACTCGTCAGTGCCGCCATTGATCGGGGAAACGAACGCACGATGCCAGCGCGGCTGTGTGGACGGTGTTGCCCACACAGTGTGCGTCCACAGGATGCGCAGCGCGGGGCAGCCCTTGCCCGACATCTAGAGTATTGATTTTACACCAAAATACTCTCACCCGCTGCCGCGCCGCTATTCTGTGCGCAAAATCGCTTTAGTACCGCTCATCCGGCGACATACAGCTGGGAAATCTCGCGTCCGATCGCCTGAAAGACGTTGATCAGCGCCGAACCGTCGCTCGCGACATAGGCCTTGTCGGTGGCCGAGGCGCAGGTGCGCAGCAGCGCCAGCGTTGCCGGGGAGGATTCGAGGCGGAAGGCGATGGTGTAGACGGTGATGCCTTCGGCCTTGGCGTTGGCGCAGGCGGCCGCCGTCTTGGCGTTCATCTGCGTCAGGATCGCCGACTGCGTATAGGTCGTTCCCAGGCGCCCCGACTGTCCCATGCCGAGCGGCGCGGCAAGGGGCAGGCCGTAGCCGTAGGCGAGATAGCCGGTCCTGTTCTGGTTGGAATACGTGTTGTAGGTGTTCTCGCCGTCGGTCATCACGACCATGATCTTGCGGTTCTTCTGATCCGAATAGGGGCGCCCCTCTGGGAACGGCAGGCCCGGCGACAGGGCCCGCCAGCCCCACATCACGCCCTCGCCGATGTTGGTCATGCCGCTCGCATTGAGCTGGCTGATCTCGTAGGTCACGTCGGTCTTGACGCCGGTCAACGGCGAGATCGCACGCGTCGTGCAGCCGGAGTTGGGGCCAGCTCCCGAATACGTTGCGTTCTTGTATTTGCAGGTGCGGCCCTGTGCGATGATCGGGTCAATCGGCTGGTTGCCGTACTGGTCGCAGCGGTTGCGCCGCGTGTTCCAGCGCGTACAGATCCGGACAGGCGGCGCACAGGTGCCGCCGAAATCGTTGAGGTAGTTGTTCGGGTAACTCTGACCTGCGTCGTTGTCGCCATCCGGCTCGTCGGGCGCAAACATCGGTATGAACAGCGTGGCAGGTGTACTGACGTTGGGCTCGGTGTCGCTGGTGTCGTGAGGGTTGGACCGCGCCTCGACGCAACCACCCCAGGCGCGGCCGAGATCGTCGAACAGCTGGAAGCGCGTCTTCTTCTCGGCGACGAGTTGGTTCTGGTGGTGGATCGGCGACAGGCCGTCGTCGTCCATCCAGGGTTCGTTTCGGTTGCCCGCCCCGACATTGACCGAGCCCGCGAACGGCACGATCGCAAACTTCACCTTGTCGGGCTTGGTGTTGCCGCCGAACACCGTGTTGACGAGGTTGGTCGACGCCGTCCTCAGGTCCGCGATCGGCGTGCCGGCCATGGAGCCTGAGTTGTCGAGGACGAGAACGATTTCGACCGTGCCGTCGCCGCGCACGATCCGCGAACCGGCCCCGATCTCGATCTGGCGGATGTTGAAGGCGTTGAGGAGGCTCGTCGCGACGTTGCCGCCGGCAGTGGCGCGCACCTCGCCGTTGTCGACGTCCATCTGCAGGGTCTCGATCTGGGTCGGCGTCAGGCGCTTCGAGTTCGCATCGAAGAAGGCTTCGGCCACCGCGCGGCCCTTCGTGGCGGGATCATCGGCTCCGAGCTGATGGGAGGCTGCAAGCGTTGCCGCATCGAGCACACGCTGCATGTGCATGCGCTCGAGCTCGGCCCGGCCATAATCGATGGCCATCGCCACCGTGAACATCATCACGGTGAAGCAGAGCACGAAAATAATCTGCGTGGCGCCCCGCTCGCAGCGCCGAACATCGGCGAGCAGCCCAGAAAGGCGGGCTGTCGTGGCCTTACCTGCGTGCCGAGCCTCGCCCATCCCCGCCTCCATTAACGAACCCTTGCGTCAGGATAGGCAAAAAGCGCTGAAAGCCCGTAAACGAGCGTCCCGCAATTTGAAGCAATCTCGAGGGGATGGGCGGGCGTCAGAGGAACGGTGTCCATGCGAAAGGGTTTTCGTTGCGGAAGGCGACCCAACGGAGCACCATGACGGCCGACCGCCACGCTGGGCTTGCCGCATGCCGCCACAACACCCCGGTTCGATCACCCCTGCCCGGCCGTTCGACGCCGGCCCGACACGCACGACGCTGTTTGCGGCAACTTTGGCGGCCGCCCGCCTGCACGGAGGTGCCCGCGCGGTTCTCGAGGACACGGAGCGCCAGCCGCTCACCTACAGCCGGCTGATCCTGGGCAGCCTGGTTCTCGGCGCCAAGCTCAGCCCCCTGGCTCCCTGCGGCGCGGCGATCGGCGTGCTGCTGCCCAGCGTCAATGGCCTCGTCGTCACCCTGCTCGGGCTCAACGCCTACGGGCGGGTCGCTGCATTGCTGAACTTCACCGCCGGCGTGAAGAACCTACGCTCGGCACTCGCCACGGGGCGCATCGGCACCATCATCACCTCGCGCCGGTTCATCGACACGGCCAAGCTCGACGACGTTGTCGCTGCACTCGCGCAGGAGACAGCGCCGGGCGGCGGCAAAGTGGGGATCCTCTATCTGGAGGATGTGCGCCGCGAGATCGGGGCCGCCGACAAGCTCATGGGGCTCGTGCGCTCAAAGCTTGCCGGGTTCGTGCATCGCCGCCTCGAGATCGGCCCCGACGATGCGGCCGTCATGCTGTTCACGTCGGGGACTGAAGGGACGCCCAAGGCCGTGGTGCTCTCCAACGCCAATCTCGTCGCCAACGCGCGCCAGATCGCGCAGCACGCCGCCGGCGCGCTGACACCCGCCGACATCGTGCTCAATCCGTTGCCGATGTTCCACTCGTTCGGGCTGACGGCGGCGACCTTGATGCCGCTGCTCTCGGGGATGCGCGTCGTGCTGTATCCAAGCCCGCTGCACTACAAACAGGTGCCGCAGCTGATCGCCGCGACCAAGGCCACGGTGCTGTTCTCGACCGACACGTTCCTGCAAGGGTACGCGCGCGCCGCCGACGGCGACGACTTGAAAAGCGTACGCTACGTCATCGCCGGCGCCGAACGGGTCAAGGAGCAGACCCGGCAGATGTGGGCAAAGTTCGGCACCACCATCCTCGAAGGCTACGGGGCGACGGAATGCTCCCCGGTGATCGCCTGCAATCTCCCCGAGGCGCAGAAAGCCGGCAGTGTCGGTCGGGCGCTGCCCGGCATCGAGTTGCAGCTCACGCCCGTCGAGGGCATTGCTGATGGCGGCCGGCTCATGGTGCGCGGCGCGAACGTGATGGCCGGCTACCGACTAGCCGATGCGCCGGAGACGTTGGTGCCGCCAGCGGGCGGCTGGCACGACACCGGCGACATCGTCGAGATCGACGAGGCGGGCTTCATCACCATCAAGGGGCGCGCCAAGCGCTTCGCCAAGATCGGCGGCGAGATGGTCTCGCTCGCGGCCGTCGAGAGCATGGTGAGCACCCTGTGGCCCGGCGCCAACCATGTGGTCGTCGCGCTCCCGGATGTCCGTAAGGGCGAGCAGCTCGTGCTCGTGACCGAGAAGCCCGACGCCGACCGCGCCGCGTTACACGTACGCGCCAAAGCGGACGGGTTTGCCGAGTTGTGGGTGCCGCGGGCCGTCCTCGTCACCGGCGCGATCCCGATCCTGGGTTCGGGCAAGATCGACTATGCGGCAACCCAGGAACTCGCCCGGCAGATGCGGCCGCTGCTGTAGCCGTCCAAGTCGAAGCCGGCGGCTTGACGCGCGTTGCGCTGCGGTTCATGTGCGGGTGGTTATCGTCTGCGCGATACACGAGAAAAGCCCCGATAAGAGCCAAAGCCCCATGCCACGCGCGCTTTATGCCCTAGCCTTGCTGTTCGCTGCCGCGACCGCCTCGCCGGCGCACGCTTACAATTGCGAGCTACCCGGCATCGACGTCACCAAGCGCACGGTCTGCCGCAACCCCGAGCTGACTCGCCTGGACAAGGCGGAGCGCAACATCCTGCATGCGACCAGCGCCAAGCTCGGCGTGTCCTCGATCGGCGCCATGCGGGCGGACCGCGACCGGTTCGTCAAGGCCCGCAAGGCCTGCCGCGCCAACGTGCGGTGTCTGGACGCCGTCTACAACGCCCAGATCCGGCTCTACGGCGAGATCGCCGCGGCGTGCGAGAAAACCACCGACGATCAGTACGACTGCACGCTGGCCGCGATCGCCCGCCACCGTGAGGCGTTGCATCAGGCGAAGTGAGCGCCGCTCTCGAGCGGCGCCCCACGATGGCAAACGTCAGTCGACCTGCGCGCGCCCGGGTCGGCGCAGGAAGGCTGGCACGTGATCGCCAAGGCCCTGCGCCTGCCGGCCTGCGCCGTCGCCTCGCTGCTGTTCGCGGCCACGGCCACGGCCGGCGTCGCGATCCCGATCGCGGCCCTGCTCCCGGGGCGGGGCGTTGTCGCGCGGGCGATCATCGGGCTGCCGCTCATCAGTCCGCCGCTCTTCGGAGCGGCGTAGGGTCCGGTCTCTGCCCGGACGCGTCGGCGCCGCACCCATCTCCGGGAACTCCGTCTCGGCGGCGGGACGGCTGCCACGATCTTCTCCGCGCGGCCGCTCGCTGCGTCCGCGACGGACTTCGCCGCGGGGTTCGTCAACGCGACTGCCACGGCTTTCGCGGCGACCCTCCCGGCGGCCCTCGCTACGCGCGTCGCCGCGGCCTTCGTCGCCGCGATCGCGGGTCTCGGGACCAGCGCGCGGCGTCAACTCCTGGGGCATCTCATCGGGCTGGTGCTCGCGGCCCGTGCGCTCGGGCGCACTGCCGCCGATCACCTCCGGCCTGTCGTCATCGCGCTCCGGACGGACCGGCTCACCTCGGCCGCGGCCACGGCGCTGGCGGCCTTCGCCACCCTCCCGTTCGGGTCCCCGAGCGCGGCTCTCGCCCCGGCCCCGACCCTCGCTCCGGCCCCGGCTCTCGACGCGTCCACCGGTGGACGCGCCTCGGCGTCCCCCTCGGCCCCGCTTGCGTGTGCGTCCCTCGGCCAGGTCCGCCTCGGAGGGCGCTTCACCGAGCCATTGCGGCTCCTCGCCGATCAGCTTCGAGATGGCGTCGATCGACTTCACGTCCTCGGGCGTCACGATCGTCGCCGAGAACCCTTCCTTGCCGGCGCGGCCCGTCCGGCCGATGCGGTGCACGTAGTCGTCGGCTTGCCAGGGTACGTCGAAATTGAAGATGTGCGACACGTCGGGGATGTCGAGGCCGCGGGCAGCGACGTCGGAAGCCGCGAGCAGCGCGATCTCGCCGTTGCGGAATTTGTCCAGTGTCGCCGTTCGACTCGACTGGTCCATGTCGCCGTGCAGCGCACCGGCGTTGAAGCCGTGCTTGAGCAGCGACTTCAACAGGATCGCCACGTCCCGCTTGCGATTGCAGAAGATGATCGCGTTCTTGACGTCGAGATCTTTGATCAGGGTGCGCAAGATCTCGCGCTTGGCCCAATCCTCGGTCGACGCGCAGAAGGCGAACCGTTGCGTGATGGTCGCCGCGGTCGTTGCCGGCCGCGCCACCTCGATGCGCAAAGGATCGGTCAGGAACTGATCGACGAGCCGCGTGATCTCGGGCGGCATGGTCGCCGAGAAAAACAGCGTTTGCCGGCGCGGCGGGAGCAACTTGCAGATCTTCTCGATATCGGGAATGAACCCCATGTCGAGCATGCGGTCTGCCTCGTCGATGACGAGGATCTCGACACTCATCAGCATAAGCCGTCCACGTCCGAAGTGGTCGAGCAACCGGCCCGGTGTCGCGATCAGCACGTCGACGCCGCGGTCGAGCTTCTGCACCTGATCGTCCATCGAAACGCCGCCGATCAGCAGCGCCACCGACAGCTTATGGTTCTGACCGTACTTCTCGAAGCTCTGCGCGCACTGGGCGGCAAGCTCGCGCGTCGGGCACAGGATCAACGAGCGGGGCATTCGAGCCCGCGCCCGGCCCGATTCGAGACGGGCGATCATGGGAAGCACGAACGAGGCGGTCTTGCCGGTACCGGTCTGGGCGATGCCGAGAACGTCGCGGCCCGTCATGGCGACGGGGATGGCCTGGACCTGGATTGGGGTCGGCGTGGTGTAGCCCGACGCCTCGATGGCGGCGAGAACTTTGGCGCTGAGACCAAGCTCAGCGAAGGTAGCGGTTTCCAAAACCGGTGGTCTCCCGTGAGACTGCGAACATTACCGCCGCCACCCGGGATGCCGGGCGGTCAACGGTTCCAACAGGAGCGCAGGGGGATCGGCTTGACGATGGGGCCGCTGGGCGTGGTCGCCGCAAACCCCAGTCGGGCAAGGACACCCGGTCAGGCAAGGTCATGTCGGGAAAAGGGACCAATGAATAAGGGTAGTCCCCTGCGCTCGGACGTGCCGTGTTTGGCATAGAACCAAAGAGTCTACAAGGCCCGCCCCGGCAGGCCTGTGGGTGGCCTGCTGCCGCAACCAGCTTTGCCGGTGGCATGGACGACCCGGGCGACAGCGGTCATGTTGACCGTCCAGACCGACTGGACGGTCCTGCCCGATCCGGACCAGCCCCACGCGAGGCGTCATGCCACACCACCGCTTCCACGGCATTTACCCCGTGCTCTACGCGTTCCACCGGGCGGGCGGCGCGCTCGACCATGCCGCCATGCGGACCCAGGTCGAGCACTGTCTGGCCAAGGGCGCACACGGCCTGATGGTGCTTGGCCTCATCACCGAGGTCGGCCGGCACACGACCGCCGAGCGGCACGATATCGTCGGTGTCGTTGGCGAGGCACTGGCCAAGCGGCGGCCCTACATGGTGACGGTCGGTGAACCCACGGCCGATACGCAGCTGACGTTTGCCCGCGAGGCGCGCGGCAACGGCGCCGACGTGATCATCCTGCAGCCGCCGCCGGCGATCGACAGCGAAGCCGCGTTGCTTCGTTTTTTCGGGGCGACGGCCGATGCGCTCGACTGTCCCGTCGCCGTCCAGCACAACCCGTTCAATCTCGCCGTCAACCTCTCGATCGACGGCCTCGTGACGCTGGCTCGCAACCACCCCAACGTTACGGTGCTGAAGGCCGAGGGCACCGCGGTCGAGACGGCGGAGCTGCTCGAGCGCACCAGCGGTAAGATTTCAAATTTCAGCGGGCACGGCGGCATCGAGTTCCTGACCAACCTGCGCGCGGGCGTCGCTGGCCTGATTCCGGCGCCCGACCAGCTTGCCGTGCAGGTGCGCATCTACGAGCTGTTTCGCACGGGCACGCCCGAGGCGCTGGCGCAAGCGGAGCGGCTACACGCAGAGATCCTGCCACTGATCGTGTTCATGATCCGATCGATCGGGCAGGCGCTGTGCTACGGAAAGCGCTTCACCGCCCGCCAGATCGGCGTCGAGGTGGTGCACGAACGGCAGCCGTCGCAGGCGCCGACCGCGTTTGGTCTCGCCGAGAGCGATCGGCTGTATCAGCGCTATCAGGCGACGCTTCAGAGCCTTGCACCAACCCGCTGAGGGACATGGCCGATGGTCGCGAGCGCCAGCTTTGCCGCGTTCCTGAGTGCGGAGCTCAGCCCCCTCGGGGCGGTCACTGTCCGGCGCATGTTCGGCAAGCCCGGCGTGTTCTGCGACGGGCTGATGCCGTAGGGCGCAATAGCGCGCCAATGATCTTTCCCATCACATCGACGCGCAACGCGCGTCTTGCGCCGTGGCCTTGGCGCAGCCGTGCAACCCTTCTCCCTTAATGCCCCTCGAAGCGCATGAGAGCGTGCACCTTGATGCCGTCTGTCTCCAGCAGCTTGGCGCCGCCGAGCTCGGGCAGGTCGACCAGGAATGCCGCCCCGATGATGGTGCCGCCCAGGCGGCGAATGAGCTTGACCGCCGCACCCGCCGTGCCGCCGGTGGCGATCAGGTCGTCGACGATCAGCACGCGCTTTCCCCGCGTCAGCGCATCCTCGTGCATCTCGAGAGTGTCGGTGCCGTATTCGAGCGCGTAGCTCTCCCGGATCGTCTTCCACGGCAACTTGCCCTTCTTGCGCACCGGCACGAAGCCGCACTGCAGGCGATCGGCGAGCGCGCCCGCGGTGATGAAGCCGCGCGCCTCGATGCCAGCGACCACGTCGATGGGCTCGGTCCGGTAGGGTTCGGCCAAGCGGGCGATGGCCGCGCGAAAACCCTGCGCGTCGGCCATCAGCGTGGTGACGTCGCGGAACATGATGCCGGGCTTTGGGTAATCGGGAATGGTGCGGATGAGGCTCTTCAGGTCCATGTGTCGTCTCCGGGTTCGTGGACACCATATCAGGGACGCCGCGGGGCCGGGAATGGGGGCCGGAAATGGCGGATATCCTCGCGCTCGGACAAACGCTGGTTGCGGCTGTGAAACAACACCATCCCCATTGCCGACATAATGGACCGCCACATCGGCACCCGGTGGCGGGCGGGATGCTTAGAGACATCCCGCGGTCCGCTCTATAGTGCCGTGTGACGATTCGCTTTTGAGGGCTGCCCCATGGCCGAGCCGCGATTTGCCAGCGACGACGACCTTCCCCGCACGTTCCGCCGGGAGCGGGAGGCGCGCGATCGGGAGGCCCGTGAACGGGAGCGCGAGGCGGGGCCAGCCTATGGCGCGCACGCCGCACCGGCGGGAAGCGGCTCCGAGTTCGGCCCGACCCACGACTACGGCGCGACGCCCCCTGCTGCGCCCGATCCGATGTATGCGATGCCCGCCTTCGACGGCACCGTGAAACGCTTCGACGTGCCGTTCGGGCACCTCGTGAAGTTCTTCTTGAAGTGCGTTTTCGCGGCGATCCCGGCGCTGATTCTGCTCGGCGCCCTGCTGTTCGGCGCCGGCACCGTCATGAAGCGGACGTTCGGCTGGTCGCAGTTCGAGATGAAAGTCATCCCGAGCGGCCCGTCTCCAGCGCCCGAGGCCGTTGCTCCGGCAGCGCCCGCCGCCAAGGCCCCGCAGAAGAAGTAGGCGGCCGTACCCGTAGATCGGGTAGAGCCCTGCACTCGGCGCAGACCCCAGGGGAATCGCTCGAAAGCATTCAGGCGGCTCCGCGTAGGACTTCGCCGAGGTAGGCGGTGTTCCAGGC
>JANOJW010000350.1:0-1776 GCA_031418955.1 Hyphomicrobiales bacterium
GTTCTTGACAGGGGGACTCGATCTGCTGATTCGGATGTCGACGGGTGCGCTGCCTAAACGCTCATCAGAAACTGTCCGCAATCACCGGAACGCTGTCCGCAATGCGCCGGAATGGGTGTCCGCGTGGCGCCGGAATCTGCAGCTTTTCCGACTGCGGTTGGCCCGTGGTGCCGTGCAGAGCACTATAAGGTGAAGCAGGAGCGGGGCCGGGTTTGGGAGATTGTGCGGTCATAGGGCCCTGGCTGAGGTGAGCGTCAATTGTCGTGCGCCGACAGCCGATGGCAACGTCGAACTGACCGCCAACACCATACGAATCGAACGATAGGGCCGCCACCACTGACCATCCTGGTGGCACCGCCGCTGGGGTCTGCAGAACGACCCTGCTACGGCGTTCCGTCGTCCTAAGTTGCATGTTGAGACGCTAGCGGATGATATGCTAGCGTCCGCGACATGACTGCAATTCCTTCTCGAAACGATCTGATCGCTGCGATCAACGATCCCGATCCCGCCAATCCGCTGGCGCGTCAGATCGAGGCCGCCTTCACTGAATTCGGCGAAGCGTTGAATGAGCAGGCCCGCCGCGCCCATGCCGTACCGACAACACTCGTGCTGTCGGTGCCTCGCACGGAAGTGGAAGCGTTCGCGCTCGAACTGTTCACGCGGGAGATCGCGCGCATGGGCGTGCGCGTGCAGGTGAAGGCCGACAATTGAATTCCTTGGCGTCGTCCTATCCGTTGGCGGCGGCGCAAAGTACGCTGAACGTGGCGACACCCGATCAGGCCAAGACAACTCCGCCCCTTAAATTATCTTTTCTATCCAATATCTTACTAGTCAGCCGTGGGCGGACCAGCCCAAAGTACGCTAAAAGTACGCTCGAAGTAATCTACGATCTGAGCGCCCAGATCGCGCCGGGGCCATGCTTGCCGACGTTCTCGATGATGCCGTCGCGGTCGAGCTGCTGGAGGAGATTGCGCATCTTGTTGTCCTTCTGGGCCTCGGTCAGCGCATCGGGCAACTTGGGCCTGATCATCTCATAGATTTTCTGCGAGCGCGCCTGCTTGAACTCTCGCAGCATTTTCACGATCAGGTCCTTGTAGTAGCTGTCCTCGAAGCCGGCGGTCAGAACGTAGGTCGCTTCCTGTCCAGCGGCGGCCGCGACGGCGGCGGCGACATAGATGTTGGGTTTGCGTCCCTCGATCAGCTTTTTGCGGCGCAGATCGGCGATCTCAGCGTTCGTCAGCGCGTGCTTCTTCTGCACCTTGTCGAGGGCGATGACGTCGGACAATGGCAGGTCGGATTTGGCAAAGAGTGTGCGCGTGTAGTTTTCGTCGAGCACGCGACCGTACAGCGTGACGGTCACCTTCTGGCTGTCGGTGAGATCGAAATCGGGCATCGGGAAGCCGCGCTTGCGCTGAATGGAAAAGGCCTTTGGTATGCCGCTGCCCAGCTGGGCGACCTGCTCGACAAGGCTGTCCGAGGTCACAACGGGGTTAGGTTTGCAGAGCTGTTTGACAGTGGCGATCGGCATGTGATTTCCCGTGAATGTACAGATCAGCTGCGGGGTTGCACAGCGCATGCGCCCGCCGAGACGCCCACTTACCGATACCAGCGCCGACTATCGCGCGCACCACTTCAAACTGCATCTCCACAGCCCATCAATGCCAACTGGCCAGTGTCGGTAAGCACACACCCAGCAGCCAACAATCGGCTCGCGCGGAACGTCGTATTCCTTCACGTTCTGAAGCTGTTAGCTTCACATGTAGTGCACAACACCAG
>JANOJW010000351.1:0-17224 GCA_031418955.1 Hyphomicrobiales bacterium
ATGCAACGGATTTCTCGGGGTGCTGCGTGCTCGCGGTTGGGGTGCGGTCATGTGTACGGCCTGTCGGTGTGGCAGTTTGCGCCACTGGCCATGATGCTGTCCACGGCAGGGTCCCAATCATCCTCACGAGCTCTTGGCCCAAACGCGAGGCTGTCGCCGGCTGCTCCGGGTCAAAATCTGCAGTCAGTGTCAACCACGGCTCTCCGATAGCGGGCATCGGCACGGCCACGCTTACGCCCGCACGCGGTCCTCGGCGACCATGGCGGCGCACTTCTCGCCGATCATGATCGACGGCGCGTTGGTGTTGCCGCCAATCACCTGCGGCATGATCGAGGCGTCGGCGACGCGCAAGCCCGCGATGCCGATGACGCGGAGCCGGGGATCGACCACGGCGTCGCTGCCCGTGCCCATGCGGCAGGTGCCGACGGGATGCAGGTTGGAGACGCCGCGGTTGCGCAGGTCCTCGATCAGGTCCTTCTCGGCCGAGACCGAAGGCCCCGGCACGACCTCGTCGGCGATATAGGGCTTCAGCGCGGGCTGCTCGGCGAGCTTGCGGCACAGACGGAAGCCATACAGCATCGCATCGACGTCGTAGGCGGTTTCCAGGAACCTGAACTCGATCTTGGGCGCGGCCAGGGGGTCGGCCGACTTGAGGCTGACGCGACCACGCCCTTCGGGCCGCAGATGCACCGGCGTGATCATGAAGCCCGGCCAGGCATGCGGAATGATGCCGTCCCGGTCGCGCCGGTCGATCGAGTAGAGCGTGATGTTGAACTGCATGTCCGGCCGATCGAAACGCGGATCGGAGCGCGTGAGGATGCCAGCGAGCGTGCTGGTGCCTGCCAGCGGCCCCTGCCGGCCGAGCGCATACTGCACGCCAGCCTTGAGCTTCCTCAAGGGTGAGCGCGCAAGATCATTGAGGGTCGCGGCCTTGGTCGCGCGCCAGGCGACGAACGAGTTGAAGTGATCGTGCAGGTTGGCGCCGACGGGCAGATCGCGCTGCACGTCGATCCCGATCTCGCGCAGGTGGGCGCCCGGCCCGATGCCTGACAGCATCAGCAGCTGCGGCGAGCCGTAGACGCCGCCCGAGACCACGATCTCGCCGCGGCAGCGCGCCGTCTGCAACCCCAGCGGCGTGCGGTACTCGATGCCGACCGCTCGCTTGTCCTCGATCAAAATGCGCGTTGCATGCGCCTCCGGTACGACCTCCAGGTTCTTCCGGTTGCGCGCAGGCTTCAGGTACGCGGTCGCCGCGCTCCACCGCTGCCCGCTGCCGATGGTGCCCTGGTAGTAGCCGACGCCCTCCTGTGTCGCTCCGTTGAAATCGGCGTTGCGCGGGATGCCGGCCTGCACCGCCGCCTCGATCACCGCGTCGATGATCTCGTTGCGGTAGCGCGGGTCGGAAACGCGCAACGGCCCGCCCGCGCCGTGCAGCTCGCTTTCGCCGCGCTCGTTGTCCTCGGCTTTCCTGAAGAACGGCAGTACGCTCGCGAAATCCCAGCCCTCGCAGCCGCGCTGCCGCCAGCCGTCGTAGTCGCCGGGCGTGCCGCGCATGTAGACCATACCGTTGAGGCTAGACGTGCCGCCGAGCATCTTGCCGCGCGGCTGGTAGGAGGTGCGCCCGTTCAGGCCTTCGACCGGCTCACTCTCGAAGCGCCAGTTCAGCGTGTCGTGCGTGTAGAGCTTGTGATAGCCGATCGGTACGTGGATCCACGGATCATCGTCGCGCCGCCCCGCCTCGAGCAGCAGCACGCGGTAACGCCCGTCCTCCGACAGCCGCGCGGCCACGGCGCAGCCGGCTGAGCCCGCACCCGTGACGATGTAGTCGAACGTCTCGCTGGTCATTTCAATAGCCCGCTCGTCGATGGCGCATGGGTGTGCGCTTTCGTTAAGCGAGGCTCGCCGCTGGAACAAGGCCCGATGCAACGTTCACATCCCGGGAGGCGAAACCAACGGTGCGCCGCTCGCCTCGAGCCGCCGCCGGAGCTTGGCCAAGGTGATCAGGATTGCCCGGCGCATCAGGCGGGCATGCATGAGGTCTGGCGTCTCGACGTGCAGGAATATCGTGACGCGGGTGCCGCGCCCGCCCGGCGCATCCTCGAGCATGACGCCGTCGACCGACTGCGGGCCACCGGGATAGGGTGCGCCGTCGTAGGTCAGCACATGCAGCGCAAACAGGCGGCGCGGCTCGTTGGCCATGACCCGCGCCGTCATCGTGCATGTGTGCTCGTTGCCGGCGCCGACGCGGGCATCGAACTCGATCAACATGTCGGGCTGCGCCGTCTCGAAGCTCACCCCCGGCGTACGCATGACCTGGTTGGCGAAATAGGCACGCCACACATGCTCTCGAGAGAACGGCACTACCATGGCGATCTCGAGTGTGCGCTGCCGCCGCCACGGGATCACCATGGCCACCAGAGATACGAGATAGAGGCCGAGACCGACGATCGTGCCCGACACGAGCCAGTGGACGATCTGCTCAGACATGTCTGTCACGGTCGGCGCTCCCGGTGGCGATCGCACACGCTAACCCAGCTGGCTTGAGCTTCCGTTACGGACGGGCCCGATCATGACTTTGCCGGGTCGACGTACCGGCGTGGGACAGCCGGTCACGGAATGGTAGCCGGTCGGACGGATCGCTCTTGGTTCATCCAGCCTGCCCCCGCGGGGCGCGATTGCTCCGAACCAGATCGTAAGCTTGAACACGAATGATGCGCCTCCCAGTCAATGTGCGCCAACGCATCGAGCGAGACCTTCATGCGACGAAACTTCGAAACGCTCATGCACTTCAATTGTCGCGGCGTTCGAAAAGCCTGTCTGGCTGGCCGTTTCGGCACTTGTCTATGCAGGCATGGCCGCCGTAATGGCCACGGGATTTTGGGCTGATCCGCGTCAATCATTCTTTCTCATCATGATGTTGGGGCTGTGCGGATTTATCGGCAGTGCGATCGCGATGGCTGCGTACGGAAATCCCATGGCGAAACCCGAATCGACACCGAAATCGGATCAGGCCAACGCCTGTTAGCGCAAAGTCGCTCGCCCAGTGGGCGACCGGCCATGACGTTGGTTGTGGGGCGTCGGTTTTCCAACTGCTGCCGACACAAACTTGTCTCGAACGCGAATCTCCTTGCGCGGGCCATGGCCCTGAGCAAAAACCGGTCATCTTCAATCCGGGGACCCGCATCGGTCGCAAGGAGCGCTATGCACAGCATCATCAGAACATTCGCGGTCGTGGCCACCGCCATGGTCGCCTTCGGCGTATCCCTAGTCTCTGGTGCGCTCGCGCAGAAATCTCCCGACAAGGTGGTGTTCGCCACCAACTGGCTGGCGCAGGCCGAGCACGGCGGCCACTATCAAGCGCTTGCCGACGGCACCTATGCCAAATACGGCCTCGACGTGACGATCACGCCGGGCGGGCCGCAGAAGAACAACCGCCTCCTGATGATCACCGGCAAGGCCGATTTCTACATGGCCGCAAACCTGATCCCGTCGTTCACGGCGGTGGAGGAGAAGGTGCCGGTGCTGGTCGTCGCGTCCATGTTCCAGAAAGATCCGATGGTGCTGATGTCTCACCCGGGCCAGGGCATCGACACGTGGGACGATCTCAAAGGCGCGACGATCTTCCTGAGCCAAGAAGCGCAGGCGTCGGTGTTCCGCTGGATGAAGCAGCAGTTCGGGTTCAAGGACGAGAAGGTGAAGCCCTACACGTTCAACCCGGCACCGTTCATCGCCGACAAGAAATCCGCCCAGCAGGGCTACATCACGTCCGAGCCTTATGAGGTCGAGCGGCAGGGCAAGTTCAAGCCCAACCTGTTCCTCGTCGCCGACCACGGCCTCGACACCTACTCGACGCTGATCGAGACCCGGACCGAGCTCGTCGACAAGAACCCCGATCTCGTGCGCCGCTTCGTCGAGGCCTCGGTGATCGGCTGGACCAGCTACATCTACGGCGACAACAAGAAGGCCAATGAGCTGATCAAGCAGTCGAACCCGGACATGACGGACGCCCAGATCGCATTCTCGATCGCGAAGATGAAGGAATTCGGCATCGTCGACTCGGGCGACGCCCTGACGTTGGGCGTCGGCGCCATGACCGACGCGCGCATGCAGAGCTTCTACGACAAGATGGTGAAGGCAGGCGTCCTGAAGGCCGGCATCGACATCAAGAAGGCCTACTCGCTGCAGTTCGTGAACAAGCGCGCCGGCATCGAGCTGCGGCCCAAGCCGTGACCCGTAGTCTCGTCTCGCTGCGAGGCGTGACCCGGACCTTCGCCAGCGGCACCACGGCGCTCGACGCGCTCGATCTCGAGGTCGGCGAGGGCGAATTCCTGTCGCTGCTCGGGCCCTCGGGCTGCGGCAAGTCGACGGCACTCCGCCTCATCGCCGGCCTGATGCAGCCGACGGCCGGCCGCGTCGTGTGGCGCGACGGGCGGCCGGCCGACATCGGCTTCGTGTTCCAGGAGCCGACGCTGATGCCGTGGGCGCGGGTCTGGGACAACGTCTGCCTGCCGCTGCGGCTGCGGGGCGTCTCGCGTGCGGCTGCCGCCGCCCAAGTGGAGGCGACGCTGCGGCTGGTCGATCTCGTGGAGTTCGCTGAGGCCTATCCGCGCGAGCTGTCGGGCGGCATGCGTATGCGCGTGTCGATTGCCCGGGCCCTCGTCCTGAGGCCGCCGATCCTGCTGATGGACGAGCCGTTCGCCGCGCTCGACGAGATCACGCGGCTGCGCCTCAACGACGACCTCCTGCGCCTGAAAGCCGAGCTCGGCACCACGATCGTGTTCGTCACGCACTCGGTCTACGAGAGCGTCTACCTGTCGACGCGGATCGCGGTGTTCAGGCCCCGCCCGGGCCGCATCGTCGAGACGATCGACATCGGCGAGCCGGGGCCGCGTGGCGAAGAGTTCCGCCTGTCGCGCGCCTACGCTGAGCATTGCCGCGCGACCTCGTCGTCGCTGAAGCGGGCGATGGGCGAGGAGACATCGGCATGAGCGAAATCGCGAACCGCTCGGCTGCATCGATCGCCAACCGCACCGAGCGCGTGCTCGATGTCGCGCTGCCGCTCGTCGTGTTCCTGATGGCGCTCGGCGGGTGGGAGGCGCTGGTCCGCTTCAAGGAGATCCCGCCCTACCTGCTGCCTGCGCCCTCGCTGATCCTGGCGACCGCAGTCACCGACTGGGCGATCCTTTCGGCCGCCCTGTGGGTGACGCTCAAGACGACGTTTTCGGCCATCGTCCTCGCCGTCGTCGGCGGCGTGGCGCTCGCGATCGGGTTCTCGCAATCGAAATGGATCGAGCGCTCACTGTTTCCGTTCGCGGTGGTGCTGCAGGTGACGCCGGTGATCGCGATTGCGCCGCTGCTGCTCGTCTATCTCGAACCGCAGACCGCCGTGCTGGTGTGCGCCTTCATCGTCGCGTTCTTCCCGATCCTGTCGAACACCATGCTGGGCCTCGCCTCGGCCGAGCACAACCTCGTCGATCTGTTCGACCTGTACGGGGCATCGCGACTGCAGCAGTTGTTGCGGCTGCGATTGCCGGCAGCGCTGCCCTACTTTCTCGGCGGCTTGCGCATCGGCGGCGGCCTCGCGTTGATCGGGGCGATCGTGGCGGAGCTGGCGGCTGGATCGTCGGGCCAGGGCGCGGGGCTTGCGTTTCGCATCGTCGAGGCCGGCTATCGGCTCAACATCCCGCGCATGTTCGCGGCGCTGGCCCTGATCTCGCTCGCCGGCATCGCCATCTACCTGGTCTTCACTGCGCTGTCGGCGCTGCTGCTCGGCCGCTGGCACGAATCCGCGCGGGCCCGCGAACAATGACCCCGCATTCCCTGAGAGGCGACTCATGAGCCAGGACAAGCCCGATCTCACCCAGCTCGGCCGCCACGTCGCACCGGCCGCAAACCCCGACGCCGCCGTGCTCGAGCGGGTGGCAAACCCGCACCCCGATACGCGCTACGTCGCGCGCTTCACCGCGCCGGAGTTCACCTCGCTGTGTCCGGTGACGGGGCAGCCCGACTTTGCGCATCTCGTCATCGACTACGTGCCGAAGGGCTGGCTGATCGAATCGAAGTCGCTGAAGCTTTATCTCTCCGCGTTCCGCAATCACGGCGCCTTCCACGAGGACTGCACAGTGGCGATCGGCCGTCGCATCGCTGCCCTCGTCGAGCCGTACTACCTGCGGATCGGCGGCTACTGGTATCCGCGCGGCGGCATGCCGATCGACGTGTTCTGGCAGACGGGCGACGCGCCAACCGGCGTCTGGCTGCCCGACCAGGGCGTCGCCCCCTATCGCGGCCGCGGCTGACGCCCCGTCTGCTCAGAGTTATCCCCGCCGTTAACGTTCGCCGCGGATCGGCATCGCGAAACTTATGCCCGCGGGTCGCAGCGGGGTTATGATCCCATCGTCTTCACCGCTGAGGGGCTCAGGCTCGAGCTGGTCGTCTGGGTGGCGGAGATGCGCAATCCCGCATGGGATGCAGCCGAGCTCAAGGTGTCCGCCTCCCAAAGGCCCGCCCGATGCTCGAAGTCCGCCGGTCAATCGGGCGGATGCGGCAAAATCCAGCGAAGCTTGCGCCGCGTGGAGCCTGCGTGGCATCCAGCAACGACCAGATTGAGCGGCCCCGCTGCTCCACCTCCCTCACGGGAGCAACTGGAAGACCCGACCGACCCCACCCTGCGTCCGATTGGCCGCGGGGCGAAAGCGGTTGTGCGCCATGTCGGTGTGCACCACCCCCCATCCCTGGCCCTTCCCCCGTCGAAGGGAAAGGGAGCTGTAGCCGCATCGTCGGCTTGCCGCCGTCGAGAGACACACAAGCTCTCAAGCTTCAGGGAGACCCGTAACGCGAAATGGTGTCCGTCCACTTCAGCGCGTCGCCGGGCGAGCGAACCACGGCGGCGAGGCCCGCCATGCCGCCGACCGGCACCAACACGCGGGTGACACCGAGGGCTGCGAGCGCGGGAATGTCTTCCAGCGTGTCGGGGAGGCTCGTGGTGATCTCGATCGAGGCTGGATCGCGGCCCGCCACACGAGCAGCGTTGCGCACCATGTCGAACAGGTCCTTCGGTGCGCCGCGGGCCGGAAAGAAGCCATCGCCCAGGCGGCCGGCACGGCGGGCGGCGGCCGGCGAGTGGCCGCCGACGATGATCGGCACGTGCTTGGCGACGGGTTGCGGGCGGCAGTAGGCGTCCTTGAAGCGGTAGAAGCGCCCATCGAACGTCGGCTTCTCGGCGCCCCACAGCTCGCGCAGGATGGCGATCGCCTCGTCGGTGCGCGCGCCCCGCTCCTCGAAGGGCACGCCGAGCGCGTCGAACTCCTCCTTGAGCCAGCCCACCCCGATGCCGAGCAGGATGCGGCCCCCCGACATGTGATCGAGCGTCGCCACCTGCTTGGCCACGACGAGGGGATTATGCTGAGGCAAAATCATGATGCCGGTGGCGAGTTTCACGCGTTTCGTAGCGGCGGCCACGTAGGCCATCCAGATCAGCGGGTCGGGGAGCGGGATCGCATCGTCGCCACCGGCCATTTTGGCGCCGCCAGCGTAAGGGTAAGTCGAGCCATAGCCGCCGGGCACCACGGTGTGCTCGACCGTCCAGAGCGATTCGAAACCTGCAGCTTCCGCTGCCAGCGCAAGTTCCACGGCGCGCGCGGGGTCGACATACGCGCCGGTGTTGCAGTACCTGAGGCCGAATTTCATGGGGCGGGCGCTCCGAAGGCGGCAGCGATTGTGGGACGGGAAGTTGATGCCGAAGCTGGCAGATTAGCGGGCTTTCGGGCAAAGTCGACGCGAGTGTGGCCCCGAGACCCGTCGATCCGCGTGCGAAGGTGATCTCCCGACGGGGCGCTGGACAAACGGCGCGGCGCTCCCGACTATCACGGCCGACACCATCGCCGCCGCCACCTTGGATCAGATACCCCTGATGCTCGCTTATATCGTCCGACGCGTGCTCTCGACGATCCCCGTGATGGGCATCGTGGCGCTGTTCGTGTTCAGCCTGCTGTACATCGCGCCGGGCGATCCAGCGGCCGTCATCGCCGGCGACCAGGCGAGCCCCGAGGACGTCGAGAAGATCCGCATCAGCTTAGGCCTCGACCGGCCGTTCGTCGTGCGGTTCGGCGAGTGGGCGTGGCGGCTCCTGCATTTCGATCTCGGTACGTCGATGTTCACCGGGCACCCGGTGACGGAACTCATCCAGCAGCGGCTCGAGCCGACGCTGTCGCTGATGGTGCTGACGCTGATCCTCGCCATCTCGATTGCGGTGCCGATGGGCGTCGTTGCGGCCTGGAAAGCCGGCGGCTGGCTCGACCGCATCCTGATGGCGTTCGCGGTGGCGGGCTTCTCGGTGCCGGTGTTCGTGATCGGTTACCTGCTCGCTTACTTCTTCGCCCTGAAGCTCGAATGGCTGCCGACGCAAGGGTACTCGCCGCTGAAGAACGGCGTGTGGCCGTGGCTCGAGACGCTGATCCTGCCAGCGACGGCGCTGGGGTTCGTCTACATCGCGCTGATCGCGCGGATCACGCGGGCGACCATGCTCGAGGTGCTGAGCCAAGACTACGTGCGCACGGCCAAGGCGAAGGGCGTCGGTCAGGGCAGCATCCTGTTTCTGCATGCGCTGAAGAACGCGGCCGTGCCGATCGTCACCGTGATCGGCATCGGCGTCGCGCTGCTGATCGGCGGCGCGGTGGTGACGGAGAGCGTGTTCGCCATTCCAGGGCTCGGACGGCTCACCATCGACGCCATCGTGCGGCGCGACTATCCGGTGATCCAGGGCATCGTGCTGATGTTCAGCTTCATCTACGTGCTCGTGAACCTCGCCGTCGATCTTATCTATACCGCGCTCGATCCGAGGATCCAGTATTGATGGCCGACAGCGCTCCAGTTGCCCTTGCCGCGGGTGAGGCTATCCCGCTCCCCGACATCCTGCCGCCGGTGAAGGTCCGCAACGGTTTGCGCGGGTTCGTCTACCGGCATCCGACCATGGCGATCGGAGGCTTCATGCTGCTGGCGCTGATGGCGGTTGCCCTGTTCGCGCCGCTGCTGGGCACGGGTGATCCCAACGCCATCGCGCCGGCCAAGCGCATTCGCGAGCCCTCGGCCGAGCACTGGTTCGGCACCGACGCCTTCGGCAAGGACATCTACTCGCGTGTGCTCTACGGCGCGCGCATCTCGCTGATCGTCGGCTTCTCGGTGGCGATCATCTCGTCCACCATTGGCCTCGCGATCGGCCTCGTCTCAGGCTTCATCCGCTGGGCCGACGGCACCATCATGCGGGTGATGGACGGCCTGATGTCGATCCCCTCGATCCTGCTCGCCGTGGCGCTGATGGCGTTGACGCGGGCGAGCGTGGAGAACGTCGTCATGGCGATCACGGTCGCGGAGATCCCGCGCGTGTCGCGGCTGGTGCGCGGCGTGGTGCTGTCGCTACGCGAGCAGCCATACGTGGACGCGGCCATCGCGTCGGGCACCTCGACGCCGCGCATCATCTTGCGTCACATCCTGCCCAATACCATCGCGCCGCTGACCGTGCAGGCGACCTACATCTGTGCGTCGGCAATGATCACCGAGGCGATCCTCTCGTTCATCGGCGCCGGCGTGCCGCCGACCATCGCGCCGTCGTGGGGGAACATCATGGCCGACGGGCGCGCGCTGTGGGAGGTGAAGCCCTACATCATCTTCTTCCCGGCGGTGTTCCTGTCGCTGACCGTGCTCGCGGTGAACCTGCTCGGCGACGGCCTGCGCGACGCCGTCGACCCGCGCATGGCGAAGCGGATGTGAGGTGTGATAGGCTCGGTTCGGAAGGATTGTAGGCATGACGCTGATGACGAAGACAATGCGAGCTGACCAGCTTCCCGGCTCCTGGCAGCAGGAACTCAAATTGGATGCCGACACGTTAGCCCGGGTCGCAATCGAGAGAACCGGAGTGGAACCGACGCAGTCAGAGATAGCGCGGATGTTGGCCGACTTGCTGGCGATTGCTCCGGTCAAGATCGACGAGGACGTGACGACGTTCATCAGGGCCGAGCGCGAACGCCGCGGACAGATGCAACAAGAAGTGGTTTCGTAGTCATGGTCCAGGTCATCGCAGGTGTGAGCCCCGCCGCCGAGGATGTGATCAGGCGGGCAGTGGCCGAAACACTTGTCGGAATCCCGGTCGATGAGTGCAAAATCTCGACAGGGCTCGATTACATGGACGAGGAGACAATCTTCGTCGAGGTCCGATTGGGTCTCGTTGCTCAACCTTTCGATTCAGAGCTCGATACCAAGCTGTCGGTAAAGATCCACCAGCGACTTTACGATATCGGCGAGCATCGAATGCCGGATCTCAATATCGAGTTCGCCGACGGGCAAAAAATTATGGGTTGGTAAGTATGCGCGAGCTGTTGGATACGGCGCGGAAACTGCTTGTTGGAGCGACGAGCGAGTCCGATCTCAGACGAGCCGTGAGCACCACATACTACGCCATCTTCCATCACTTGTCTCAGTGCTGCTGCGATCTTCTTGTCCAAGATGAAACGTTGGGAAGCGCCAATTATCAGGTCTACAGGTCTATCGAGCACGGCTTGGCGAGAGCCGCCTGTGTTGAATGCGTGGCGCCGGGGAAGGGATTTCCCGCCTCGATCGTGACCTATGCCAACGCCTTCACGAGGCTCCAGGGCCGACGACACGCTGCCGACTATGATCCATCGGCGCGGTTCAATCCAATCACAGCACAGCACCTGATCAACCGCTGCGAGCAGGCCATGGCCGCCTTCGACGCCGAGCAAGAACGGCATCGCCGCGCTTTCGCAATCCTCGTTGCGCTACGAAAGCGCGGGCGAGGCTAGCTCGCTATCGTCAAGCATCGATCCAACACCGGAGCCATCCCCTGCCCCTCCTCGAAGTCGAAAACCTGCAGACGCATTTCCGCACGCCCGACGGGGTCAACCGGGCGGTCGACGGGGTGTCGTTCACCGTCGACAACGGCGAGACGCTGGCGATCGTCGGCGAATCGGGTTGCGGCAAGTCGGTCACCGCGATGTCGATCCTGCGGCTGATCCCCGAGCCACCGGGCAAGATCGCCGGCCGCATCACGTTCAACGGCCGCAACCTGCTGGAATTGTCCGAGCGCGAGATGCGCGGCATCCGCGGCAACGACATCTCGATGGTGTTCCAAGAGCCGATGACCTCGCTCAACCCGGTGCTGACCATCGGCCGCCAGATCACCGAGACGGTGATCCTGCACGAGAGGCTGTCGCGCAGCGGGGGAGCTGCCCGCGCACTCGAAATGCTGCAGCTCGTCAACATCCCCGAGCCCGAGCGGCGCCTCGTGCAATACCCGCACGAGTTGTCGGGTGGCATGCGCCAGCGGGTGATGATCGCCATGGCGCTCGCCTGCAATCCCAAGCTGCTGATCGCCGACGAGCCGACCACGGCGCTCGACGTCACCGTGCAGGCGCAGATCCTCGACCTGATGCGGCAGCTGAAGTCGCGCACGGGTGCGGCGATCATCATGATCACGCATGATCTGGGCGTCGTCGCCGAGATGGCCGAGCGCGTCGTCGTCATGTACGCGGGCCGCAAGGTCGAGGAGGCGAACGTGCGCGACCTGTTCGCCAAGCCCCGGCATCCCTATACGCGGGCGCTGCTGGCCTCGATCCCGCGCGTCAATCCGGCGGGGTCCGCGAAAGGCGAACGGCCACGCCTGGCCGAGATCCCGGGCCTCGTGCCCTCGCTCAAATCGCGCATTCCGGGCTGCCTGTTCGCGCCGCGCTGTACGATGGCGTCCGATCAGTGCCGCGCCGCCATGCCGGCCTTCGCGGAGAAGGCGGCCGGACACTTCGCGGCCTGCTGGCACGCGCCAGCCGAGCAGACGGTGCCCGCATGACGAGCAAATCCACGCCTGTGCTCGAGGTGCGCAACCTCAAGAAGCACTTCCCCGTCAAGAAGGGCATCCTGGCGCGCGAGGTCGCCCGTGTGCATGCGGTCGATGGCATCTCGTTCGCCATCCAGCCGGGCGAGACGCTGGGCCTCGTTGGCGAGTCGGGTTGCGGCAAGTCGACGGCCGGCAAGCTGATCCTGCGCCTGATCGATCCGACCGACGGCGAGATCCGCATCAACGGAGAGCGCATCGATTCTCTGTCGCGCAGTGAGATGCAGCCCTATCGCCGCGAGATGCAGGTGGTGTTCCAGGATCCCTACTCCTCGCTCAACCCGCGCATGAAGGCGCTCGACATCGTCGCCGAGCCCCTGCGCAACTTCGAGCGGCTGTCGAATACCGAGATCGAGGCGCGGGTCGGCGAGCTGTTCGAGAAGGTGGGCTTGCGGCGCGACCAGCTCACGCGCTTTCCCCACGAGTTCTCCGGCGGCCAGCGCCAGCGCCTGACTATCGCGCGTGCGCTCGCCTTGAAGCCGAAGCTGATCGTGTGCGACGAGCCCGTCTCCGCGCTCGACGTGTCGGTGCAGGCGCAGGTGATCAACCTGCTGATCGACCTGCAGAAGGATTTCGGCCTCGCCTATCTGTTCATCGCGCACGATCTGGCGGTGGTGGAGCACATCTCCCATCGCGTGGCGGTGATGTACCTCGGCCGCATCGTCGAGATCGCCGACAAGGAGGCGCTGTACGCTGATCCGCAGCATCCCTATACGCAGGCGCTGCTGTCGGCCGCCCCCGTGCCCGACCCGACGGTGGTGCCGCAGCGGATCATCCTGCAGGGCGACGTGCCAAGCCCGATGCGGCCGCCCTCGGGCTGCCATTTCCACACCCGCTGCCGCTATGCCGAGGCGCGCTGCAAGTCCGAACGGCCGTTGATGCGGCAGGTGGGAGCGGGTCATCTCGCCGCCTGCCATCTGCGCGACGGCCCGGTGGTGGAGACGAGCGGCGCGAGAGACGAGGTCAGGTAGAAGGCCGCCTGCGCTTCGCCCGAGCCGGACACTCCCGCCTTCATATCGGCGCAGCGGCGGGCTAATGGGACTTTGTGGTTTCAGATCGCACCCACCTGGACACGCTCATGCCCTCATTCGATGCGCCGTTCCGCTGCCGGGTTGTTGCCGTGGCGGCTCTCGTGCTGGCGCTTGCCAGCGCCAATAGCTTGGCGCAGCGCGAACCGCCGCCCGCACCCGCCACAGCCGAGGTCGCGCTGCCCTCGGGCGTCACCCGGGTCGGGACCATCGAGGGCATCCACGAGTATCGCCTCGGGAACGGCCTGCAGGTGCTGTTGCTGCCGGAGCCCTCGGCGCCGAAACTGACGCTCAACATCGTCTACCGCGTCGGCTCGCGGCATGAGAGCTACGGCGAGACCGGCATGGCGCATCTGCTCGAGCATCTGCTGTTCAAGGGCTCGCCGCGCTTTCCCGACATGCCGCTCGAGTTCAAGCGGCACGGCGCCACCGTCAACGGCACAACGTCGCTCGATCGCACCAACTACTTCGCGACATTTCCGGCCAATGACGAGAACCTCGCCCGGATGCTCGATCTGGAGGCCGACCGGATGGTCAACGCGTTCATCGCCCGGAAGGACCTCGACAGCGAGATGACGGTGGTGCGCAACGAATTGGAAATCGGCGAATCACAACCGATCCGCTTGCTGTTCCAGGCGCTCGATGCGGCGATCTTCCGCTGGCACAACTACGGCCGATCGACAATCGGCAACCGCAGCGACCTCGAGAATGTCGGCATCGACCGCCTGCGCGACTTCTATCGCCGCCACTATCGCCCCGACAACGCCACGCTGATCATCGCGGGCAAGCTCGATCAGGCAGCGACCCTGGCGCTCGTCGCCCGCCGGTTCGGTCCGATTGCGCGCCCGGATCGACCGCTCGAACCTGAGTACACCGTGGAGCCGACACAGGACGGTGAGCGGTCGGTGACCGTGCGGCGCACGGGTGACTCACAGATGGTGGCCGTCGCGTACCGTGCCTCTGCGGCAGCGCACCCCGACCATGCGCCGCTTCGAATCCTGGCGCACGTGCTCGGCGCATCGCCGAACGGCCGCCTGCACAAGCGCCTCGTCGAGGCCGGCAAGGCAACGTCGACCAGCGTCAGTCTCTACGCCGGCTTTGATCCGGGCCGAATCGCGGCCTACGCATCGCTGCGGAAGGAAGACTCCATCGAGGCCGTGCGCGAAACGCTGATCGCGGCGCTCGAGGGGCTCGTTGCCGAGCCAGCGACCGAGGCCGAAGTCGCGCGCGCCAAAGCGGCGTTCGCGGCGGCGTTCGAGTCCCGCCGCGCCAATATGCACGGCGTCGCCACCTCGCTCACGTCGGCGATCGCTGCTGGTGACTGGCGCCTGCATTTCTGGGACCGCGACGAACTGGCCAAAGTCACGGTCGCCGACGTGCAGCGGGTCGCCGCCCACTACCTGAAGCGCGACAATCGCACGGTCGCGACGTTCCTGCCGACGGAAAAGCCCGAGCGCGCGGAGATCCCGGCGCGTCGGGATCCGAAAGCCTTCCTCGAGGGCTATCGCGGCGGCGCGTCGGCGAGCGAGGGCGAGGACTTCGACCCGAGCCAGGCGGCGATCGATGCACGCACCCAGACCGTGACACTCGACGGTGGGGCCAAGCTCGCACTGCTGCAGAAGCGCACGACCGGCGATCGCATCCGTGGCCAGCTGACCTTGCGCTTTGGCAACCAGCAGAGCCTCACGGGCTGGGGTGCGGCGCCCTCGACGCTCGGGGTCCTGCTGAGCCGGGGCACGCGGCGTCTCGACCGTGGCGCGTTCAGCGACGAGCTGGTGCGGCTCAAGGCCGAGCTGTCGATCTCGGCGGGCGGCGGCTCCGCCACGGCCACCTTCGCCACCACCCGCGACAACGTAGAGGCCCTGCTGCGGCTCGTCGTCGAGGCGCTGCGCGAGCCGGCGCTGCCAGGGGCTGAGCTCGAACTCGCCAGGCGGTCTCGCCTGCAGGCCATCGACGGCGTGCTGAAAAACCCGCAGAGCCTCGCGGGCAGTCGCCTCGGCGAGCTGTTCAACGCCTATCCCAAGGAGCATCCGTTCTACAGCGGCACGCCGGCCGAGCAGCGCGTCGAGGTCGAGACTGTCACGCTCGATCGGGTGCGGCAGTTCCACACGTCGCACTACGGCGCCGACGCCGCGACCCTCGCGCTCGTCGGCAGCTTCGAACCGGAAATGGTGAAGCGGCTTGCCGACGAGTTACTCAACGGCTGGCGCAGCGCCACGCCGTATCGCCGCGTGCCGACAGTCGCGGCCGAGGTCAAGGCGGTGAGCGAGACGCTGGACGTGCCCGATCAGTCCAACGCGACGCTGCTCGCGCGGCACACGTTCCGCATGCGCGACAGCGATCCCGATTATCCCGCGTTGCTGGTTGCGAGCAACATTTTCGGTGGCGGCGGCCTCACGTCCCGCCTGACCAATCGGCTGCGCCAGAAGGATGGCCTGAGCTACGGCACCGGATCATCGCTGAGCGTCGGCACCCTGAACACGAACGGCGCGTTCTCGATCTACGCCAGCTTTGCGACCGCAGCCGCGCCGCGCCTGGAGGCCGCCGTCTGCGAGGAGCTCGAGCGTGCGCACGCCCAGGGCTTCACCGACGCCGAGGTGGCGATCGCGCGCGATCACCTGCTGAGCCAGCGCCGCCTCAATCGGACCAACGATGCGGCGCTCGTTTCGACGCTCGCCTCCAATCTCTATCTCGGGCGGACCATGGCCTGGTCGGCTGAGTTCGAGGATCGCGTGCGCGCGCTGACGGCTGCCGAGGTCAGCGCCGCGTTCCGTCGCCATGTGCAGCCGGACCGCCTCGTCGTCGTCAAGGCCGGTAGCTTCGGGCCGACGCCGGTCCCAGCGGCAACGGCCGAGCGTCGACTGCCGGCGTGTGGCGCGAAGTGAGCGCGGGCGCCAGCACGCGTCCGAACTGGAGATGCCGCGCGGGAACTATACGGGAACGCGCCTGAACACGGCTGCTGCGTTTCGCTGAAACGATCCGCAGTTGAAGCTCCGGTCACGATCGAGTATCCGGCGCAGTCGATCCCGACGCAACTTCGAGGCCCGAGCGCCACCCGATGACCCCCTGGCAGACCTACCGGCGCGCGCTCACCATGCTCGCCTCCGAGCGCTGGCTTGCCGCGGCACTCGTGCTGTCGGGCATCGTCATCGCGGCGATCCAGGTGCTCGAGCAGCTGATGTTCGGCTGGGTGGTCGATGCGCTGGCCAAGGGGGCCGGCGCCTTTCCGATCATCGGGCTGTGGGCGGGTCTCGGCTTCGTCGGCATCCTGGCGAGCGTCGTGGTCGCGGTCACCGCCGACCGCATGGCCCACCGCCGCCGCCTCGCCGCCATGGGTGACGCCTTCGAGCGCGCCATCACGCTGCCGATCAGCTATCACGCCGAGAAGGGCTCGGGCGCGGTGGTGCGCGCCATACTCGCGGGCACAGACTCGCTGTTCTGGAACTGGCTGTCGTTCCTGCGCGAGCAGCTGACCGCGATCGTCGGCATCCTGTTCCTGATCCCGACCGCGATCCGCCTCGACTGGCGCATGGCCTCGATCCTCGGCGGTCTCGCCGTCGTCTACCTGTTCCTCAACATGCTGATCGTTTCGCGCACCAGCACCGGCCAGGCCGAGGTCGAGAAGTACCACAGCACCGTGTTCGGCCGGGTCGGCGACGTACTCGGCAACGTCACGGTGGTGCAGAGCTTCACGCGGCTCGGCGCCGAGATGCAGGCGATGCGCGACATCATGGGGCAGCTTCTCGCCGTACAGTATCCTGTGCTGACCTGGTGGGGTCTGCTCACCGTGCTCACCCGCGCGGCTGCGACCATCACCATGGTGCTCGTGTTCGCCGCCGGCGCCGTGTTCGCCGCGCGCGGCGAGATCACGGTCGGCTCGATCGTCGCCTTCGTGGGCTTCGCCAACCTGCTCATCGGCAAACTCGACCAGCTCTCTGGCTTCTTCGTGCGCATCAACCAGCAGGCGGCGATCTTGCGCACCTACTTCGAGCTGCTCGATGCGCGCGGCCTCGTGATCGAGAAGCCCGGCGCCAAGCCGCTCGACGACGTCAAGGGCGAGGTCATCTTCGACAAGGTCGCATTCCGCTATGGGCCGGGCGCCCAGGGCGTGTTCGACGTCGATCTGACCGCGCGCCCCGGCGAAACCGTGGCGCTGGTCGGCCCGACCGGCTCGGGCAAGACGACGACGCTCGCCCTGCTGCAACGCATGCGCCAGCCGGACGCTGGCCGCATCACCATCGACGGCACCGACATCTCCGACGTGACGCTGAACTCGCTGCGCCACAACATCGCTGTC
>JANOJW010000352.1:0-12901 GCA_031418955.1 Hyphomicrobiales bacterium
TGTGTGGCCCGGCAGCCTAGCGGGCGACCCGGTGAGCGCCACCAGCATGGTCTGGGACTTCTTCAAGGATCACCCGCGCGCTGATGCGCGATAGGCAGGAGATGGGCATGTCACTTCGTCCCAAGCTGCTTGCCGCCGCGATCGCGGTCGGGGCCCTGGCTGGAGCTGCCGCGTCCACGACTGCAGCGCCGCTCGGCACAGAGGGCTGCCGGGTGCCGGCCGCCGAGCGTGTGGTCGGCGCGATCACGCACGAGAGATGGCCGCTCGAGCAGCGGCGCCCGGATGGATCGGAGATACGCCGCGCCTACACGGTGCACGTTCCGCCCCAGCATCGCGAGCAATAGCTGCCCCCGCTGCCGCTCGTGCTCGATCTGCATGGCCACTTCTCCAGCGGCTTCCAGCAGAACCTCGACAGCCGCATGAGCGTCAAGGGCAGGGAAAAGGGCTTCATCGTTGCGCAGCCTGATTCCTGGCCATGGTGGGCCAACTCACCCCTGCTCGAGGCGCTGCGCGGCGGGGTCAACGATATCGAGTACATCGCCCGACTGCTGGACCTGTTCGACCAGAAACTGTGTTTTGACCGCAATCGGATCTTCGTCATCGGCGGGAAGTTCTTCGGCGCCGCGATGGCGCCGGTGCTGGCCTGCGCGTCAACGAAGGGCGAGCTTCGCAAGCACCGGATCGCCGCCATCGCGACGGTGACGAGCCTGCCCGTTCCGACGTTCCACGCCCCGCCCTGGGAGAAGCGCCCGGGCCCGGCGGATGCGCTCGGCTGGGTGCCATGGATTTCTAAGAAATGGATCCGGATTTGCCCGCAGCTGTCGCGGGATCCGATACCGCTCCTCGTCATTTTCTCGAGCAACGATCTGACGCTGGGGCCCGGCTCGGCGGCACTACCACGGCGCCCATGGCCGACCAAGGCATCGCCGGCTCGGGGTTCGATGCGGAAATCATGCGGACGGTGGTCCCGCATCCGATGATCAGCCGTAACGATGCGGCAGGGCAGGGTGCTTTCCGGGTGGCCGGCGAAATTGCGGCGACGCCCCCTGAGCTGGCGCTCAAGCTCGCTTGCATGGCCTCGGCGCTTTGGTCGCTGGAGAACGGCTGCCTGTCGGACTTCTTCCAGAAGTGCGGCCAGCTCAGCATTCCGCCCTCGCATTCCGCGGAGGACGGCTGGGGCAAGGAGCAGGCAGTCATCCAGCCGGCATGTATGCTCGGCAACCCCCGCAAGGACGTTCGCTTCATCGTCTTCGGCACCGGCTCTCCCGACCGCAACGGCCACATCTGGCCCGGCGGGCTGATGGGCGGCGCGATGAACGCCACCGACAAGATCTGGGAGTTCTTCGAGCAACACCCGCGGTAGGCGCGTGCGCGCGAATGCTGTCAAAGGTCGGCTTTTGTATAGTTGCGATGGCGAGGCACAATGAGGTTGTGGTCGACCGGCCGCTACAGATGCTCGATGATACTGAGGCCTTGTTGCCGGTCGGTCATGTAGATGAGGCAGCTATCGTCGATCGTCACGTCATTCGAGGATACACGCTCGCATCCCGCCGGGACGTCCGGCATATAGGACGCGACCTCGCGGATTCGGCCTCGACCCGGCGAAGTTCGGCACGCATTCTTTGCGGCGAACGAAGGCGGTGCTCATCTATCGACGAACGGGGAATCTTCGTGCAGTCCAACTTTTGCTCGGACTTTCGAAGATCGAGAACACGGTGCGCTACCTCGGCATCGAGGTCGATGACGCGATCGAGATCGCCGAGAAGATCGACATCTGAAGCCTGACCTCACCGGCGGAGTGCGGCGGCTCCGCGCGGCACCGCCCGAACGCGATAGCCTCGACAGCGGACCAAGCCAACGCTCGACCCAGCATGGTCGGCACGCGTCCGCCGAATGTCTCCTATTGGGATGCAGCGTCGGCGTCGGTGTCGGCCATCGCCAGTGTTGGTTGGCGGTGCGTCTGATGGCAGATCAGTGCCCGGGGCCGCTTGGCCGCCAGTTGACCAAGCTGTACGGGTCTCAGCCTACGAGGCGCAATCTCACGACCTCTCTGGCTCGCTGCTTCTAGACATCGGGGACGAGAATCCGCCAAGCCGCCGTATCCGCCAGCATAGCGGTTTGTTCGTCAATCCGCCTGTCCAACTCGGCATCCGTTTTTCTGAAAGGTCGAAGATGTGATTTGCCGTTCGCCGAAGCGCTGGCAATTGCGACTCCAACATGCAAACCTTCCGCGGCAGCCGTTAGCGGCGGAACGGAATATTTGGGGCATGGAGGCCGCATGCGAGTAGGCATCGAAGTCGGCGGAACTTTTACCGATCTCGTAGCCATTGGTCCTTCCGGAATCACCGTGACCAAGGTTCCGAGCGTTCCGAGGGCCCCCGACGAAGGTGCGTTCAACGCGCTCACGGCGAGCGGCATCGCGATCGCCGAGATCGAAGACCTGGCACATGGTTCGACGGTCGCGACCAACGCGGTTCTCGAGCGCAAGGGTTTTGCCACGGCATTCGTGACCACCAAAGGGTTTCGCGACATCCTGGCGCTGCAGCGGCATGGTCGCTCGCGCATTTACGATCTCGAATACCAAAAGCCCCAGCCGGTGGTAACGCGCGCCGCGAGCTATGAGGTGGGAGAGCGCATTCTCGCAGACGGTCGAGTTCTCGACCCCCTCGACGAAGCCGATGCGCGGCAGCTTCTTGTGCCCGCTCTGCGCGCTGGCGGCTACGAGGCGATCGCGATCTGCCTGCTCAATGCCTACGTCAATGCCGAGCATGAGCAACGGCTGCGTGATCTCCTGTCTGTGTCGCTGCCAGGGGTACACGTCACCATCTCTTCCGACATCACCCGCGAATTCAGAGAGTTCGAGCGTGCCTCGACGACGACCTTGTCGGCCTATGTGCAGCCGGTGATCGACCGCTATATCGCGCGCTTTCGGAACCGGCTCGCCGCCGCCGGCTTCCAGGGCCGCTTCTCGGTGATGCAATCCAATGGCGGTCGGCTGCCCGCCGAGGCTATGCGCGCCAATGCCATCAATGCTCTGTTGTCGGGCCCGGCGGCCGGCGTCATGGGTGCGTTGCGCCAGACCGGCCGCTCGGGCTACGGCAACCTGATCACGCTCGATATCGGCGGCACGTCGACGGACGTCTCGGTCGTCACTGGCGGCAAACCGCAGCTGACGCAGGAATTCGAGCTCGATGGCCTGCCCATTCGCATTCCCTTGCTCGACATCAACACCATCGGCGCGGGCGGTGGATCGATCATCTGGGTCGACGACGGTGGCATGTTGCGCGTCGGCCCGCACTCGGCCGGCGCCGATCCGGGACCGGCCTGCTATGGGCGTGGCGGCGTCCTGCCGACGCTGACGGACGCGCACGTCGTCCGTGGTACCGTCAGGCCCGAGGCATTCCTGGGTGGTCGCATGACGATCGACGCCGCCGCCTCGGCGCGTGCGCTGCAACCGATCGCGGACCGTTTCGGCATGAGCCTCGAAGCGGCAGCCGACAGTGCCGTTGCGCTCGCCAACGCCAATATCGTGCGCGCCATTCAGCTGATCTCGACCGAGCGCGGCCACGATCCCCGCGATTATGTGCTGGTGCCCTATGGCGGGGCCGGCCCGCTGCACGCGGCGCAGGTCGCGACGGAACTCGGAATCCGGAGCATCGTCGTGCCGCCGTCGGCCGGCATCATCTCGGCCTATGGGCTGATCGCCTCGGATTACGTGCTGTTCGAAAGCATGACGGGGCGTGCGCCGGCCGACGACCAGGCAGCCGACATCTTGCGCCGGACCTTCGCCGAGATGCGCAAGCGTGCTCTCGAGCGAGCCAAGCAGAACGGCCTCGGCAAACGCGTGACACTGACGCTGACCGCCGAGATGCGTTTTGTCGGCCAGGCCTTCGAAGTGCCCGTGGTGTTCGCCGAGCGCGAGATCCAGCACATGACGGCCGACGCGATCCGGACGCGGTTCGCCGAAGCGCATCAGCGCGTCTACTTCTTCGGCGGCAACGCCGAGAAACCGATCGAGTTCGTGTCGTTCCGGCTCGGCCTCACGGCACCGCTGAAGGAGCTGCCGCTGCTGGCCGAGACCGAAACCGGCGCATCGGCCGAGACCCGGATTCGCGTCTACGATGCCAAGGCCTGGCACATGGGACGCCTGAAAAGCCGGGCTTCACTCAGTCTCGAGGATCGCATCGCCGGCCCGGCGCTGCTCGAAGATCCGACCTCGACCCTCTACGTGCCGATCGGGTGGACGGCGCGGCGCGATGCCAATGACAACACCATCCTTGCGCGGAGCTGACGCGATGCAGGAGACCGTCAAAGGCTCGGGAAAGCCTGCCAGGCGCCGGACCGCGAAAACCAAGCCGGTTGCCCAACCCGACCGCGGCGGCGCGCATGCACAGCCGGCACTCGATCCTGTCGATTACGCCGTCATCTCGCAGGCGCTGATCGCCATTGCGCGCGAGATGGGCACCAAGCTCATCCGCTCCTCCTATTCGAATATCGTGCGCGAAGCGCAGGACGCGTCGGCCGCGTTATTCGACGCTTCGGGCAACGTCGTGGCCCAGGCCGAGCTGATCCCGATGCATCTCGGATCGATGTCCGAGATCTTCCGCGCCTGCGTCGAGCGCTGCCCGATGAGCGAGTTGCGTCCCGGCGACTTCTACATCAACAACGATCCCTACGGCGGCGGCCAGCATCTGCAGGACGTTTTCATATTCACGCCGATTTTCTTCGAGGACCGATTGATCGCTTTCTCAGGGACAGTGGCGCATCATCTCGATCTCGGCGGCGGCAATCCCGGCATGACGCCCGATGCCGTCGATGTGCACGCCGAAGGCATCATCATTCCGCCGTCGCGCTATACCTACGCCCGCGACTGGCATGGCGGACCTCTGGAGCGGCTGGTCGCGGCCAACGTGCGTGTGCCCTCGCAGACGATCGGCGATTTCTACGCCCAGTTCGCGGCCAACGCGATCGGCGAAGCACGCATGGGCGAACTGTGTGCGCGTTATGGCGTGGCCACGGTCGCAGCCGTCATGGCCGAGCTGATGGCTTATTCGGAGCGCCGGTTTCGCGCAGCGCTGGCGGCGATCCCCGATGGTACTTGGCACGGCGAGGATGCCGTCGACGATGACGGCGTCGGCGAAACCCCGCTGACCGTCAAAGCTGCGGTGACCAAGCGGGGCGCCGATATCTCGGTCGATTTCACAGGGACAGTGGCCCAGGTCGGCCGCAACCTCAATTGCCCCTGGGCATCGACCGTCTCGGCGACGCTGGCTGCCATCAAGGCCGCTCTGACCAGCCCCGACATTCCCTTCAACGAAGGCTTCAAGCGACCGATCACCGTCACGGCGCCGAAGGGCACGCTGGTCAATCCGAACTATCCAGCCCCCGTCCGCGCGCGGCTGCTGGCTGCCTATCGGTGCTTCAATGCGGTCTTGAAAGCGCTGTCCCAGGTCGTGCCCGACAAGGTCATTGCGGGCGGCAACGATGCGACGCACGCGCTCGCGATCTCGCATCTGGGCGAACGCGGCTATCGCGTCTATCTCGAGATCTACGGCGGCGGCTTCGGCGGCGGCCCGCGGCTCGACGGATGCGACGGCGTCGACAGTCCGCTCTCGAATTGCACCAACACACCGGTCGAGGCGACCGACATGGACTTCGATCATTTCCGGGTGATCGGCTACGGACTATTGCCGGATACGGGCGGAGCCGGTCGCCGCCGCGGTGGCCTCGGGCTGTTTCGGCGTTTTCTCATCCTGAAGGACGGCGTCAACTTCGCGGCCTACAGCGACCGCGTTCGACTGGCGCCCTATGGCCTGTTCGGCGGGCTCGATGGCAGCCGCACGCGGATCGAGATCGAACGCGACGGAAAAATCCTCAAAGTGAAGAGCAAGGACCGGGTCGATCTGCGACGCGGCGACATTCTCACGCTCTATTCCTCGGGTGGTGGCGGCTATGGTCCGGCCTCGGAGCGGGACCCCCATCTCGTCGCCCGCGATGTGCAGCAGGGCTACGTCACCCGCGCGGCCGCGGATCGCCTCTACCCGTCGACGGCCAAACCATGACGGCGCTGCCGGGCCACGCCCGCGTCGTGATCATCGGCGGCGGCGTCGCCGGCTGCTCCGTCGTCTATCACCTGGCGAAGCTCGGCTGGACGGACGTGGTGCTGCTCGAGCGCAAACAGTTGACATCGGGCACGACGTGGCACGCCGCGGGGCTGATCGGGCAGCTGCGCGCGACAGCCAACATGACCAAGCTTGCCAAGTACAGCCAGGAACTCTACGGCTCGCTCGAAGCGGAGACGGGTGTCGCCACCGGCTTCAAGCGCGTCGGCTCGATCACACTCGCACTGACGGCCGAGCGCCTGGAGGAATTGAAGCGCGGCGCCTCCATGGCGCGTTCGTTCGGCGTCGATATCGAAACCATCAGCGTGGCCGAGGCGGCGAGGCGCCATCCGCTGCTCGATACCAGGGATGCCGTCGGCGCCGTCTATTTGCCCAAAGATGGGCAGGGCGACCCCGGCAACATCGCGCTCGCCATGGCGAAAGGCGCCCGCAATCGCGGCGTCAGGATTTTCGAGAACGTCCGCGTCACATCGATCACCCAGGCGAACGGAACTGCGACTGGCGTCGTCACCGACCAGGGACCGATCACGGCCGAGGTCGTCGTCAACTGCGCGGGCATGTGGGGACGTGACGTCGGTCGAATGGCCGGCGTTGCCCTCCCCCTTCAAGCCTGTGAGCATTTCTACATGGTCAGCGAAGCCAGCTCCGATGTCCCCCGGAACCTGCCTGTGCTTCGCGTTCCCGACGAATGCGCGTACTACAAGGAAGACGCCGGCAAGATCATGCTCGGGGCCTTCGAGCCGGTCGCCAAGCCCTGGGGGCTCGACGGCATTCCCGAAAATTTCTGCTTCGACCAGTTGCCCGAGGATATCGAGCATTTCGCGCCGATCCTGGAGATGGCATCGCGGCGCGTGCCGCTGCTCGGCCGCATCGGCATCCATACGTTTTTCAATGGTCCGGAGAGTTTCACGCACGACAACCGCTATCTCCTCGGCGAGGCGCCGGAACTGAAAAATTTCTACGTCGCCTGTGGCTTCAATTCGATCGGGATCCAGTCCTCGGGCGGCGCGGGCATGGCGCTCGCCCAGTGGATCGTCGACGGTTCGCCACCGTTCGATCTGTGGGATGTCGATGTGCGCCGCGTCTTCCCCTATCAGGCAACCAGGTCTTTCATTTCCACGCGCGTTACGGAAACCCTGGGCCTGCTCTACGCCGACCATTTCCCGCACCGCCAGTATGCGACCGCACGCGGCGTGCGCCATTCCCCGTTCCACGAGCAGCTGAAGGCGAATGGCGCGTGCTTTGGCGAGACGGCCGGATGGGAACGCGCGCACTGGTTCCTGCCGCCCGACGCGCGAACGCCCGGTGTCGAACCCGACTACCGCCACGGCTGGGGTCGCCAGAGCTGGTTCGCGCACGTGGCCAGCGAGCACCACGCGGTTCGCAACCGTGTCGGGTTGCTCGACATGAGTGCGTTCGGCAAGTTCCGCGTCGAGGGCGCCGATGCCGAAGCCGTGCTGCAACGCATCTCGGCCAACGACGTCGCCGTGCCGCCGGGGCGCATTGTTTACACCCAATGGCTCAACGCGCGCGGCGGCATCGAAGCCGATCTCACCATCACGCGCCTCGGCGACACCTCGTTTCTGGTCGTCACATCGGCCGCTTCGAGTGTGCGCGATCTCGCCTGGCTGAGGCGCCATATCCCGGCGGAAGCCCGCTGCATCGTCGTCGATATCACCAGCGGCGAGGCCTGTGTCGCGATCATGGGACCGAGCGCGCGCGACGTCCTGCGATCGCTGACGACCGCGGATCTCTCGAACGCCGGATTTCCATTCGGCACCGCGCGCGAGATCGACCTCGGCATGGCGCTCGTGCGCGCGCATCGCATCAGCTACGTCGGCGAGCTCGGCTGGGAACTCTATGTTCCGACCGAGTTCGCCCGCCACGTCTTCGAGCGCATCATGACCGCCGGCCGCTCGCACGGAGCGCAATTGGTTGGCCTGCTCGCAATGGATTCGCTCAGGCTCGAAAAAGCCTATCGCCATTTCGGCCACGACATCGGCGACGAGGATCATGTGCTCGATGCCGGGCTCGGATTTGCCGTGAAGATCGACAAGCCTTCCGGGGCTTTCGGCCACTTTCTCGGTCGCGAGGCCGTGCTCGCCAAACGCCGCACGGGCTTGATGCGACGTCTCGTGCAATTCAAACTGCGGGATCCGGGCCCGCTGCTCTATCACCACGAGCCCGTGCTCTCCGGCGGCCAGGTCGTCGGTTATCTCACCTCGGGCGCTTACGGACACTCGCTCGATGCTGCGGTAGGCCTCGGCTATGTAGCCTGTCGGCCGGACGAAACGGCGCACGACGTGTTGGCCAAAGCCTACGAGATCGAGGTCGCGGGGAATCGCGTGCCAGCCGATACCAGCTTGCGTCCAATGTACGATCCCGACAGCTCCCGTGTTCGACGTTGAGCGAAACCATCAAACTTCGAGGTAGGCCTGCATGGCTTGGCGGATCGGCATCGATATCGGCGGTACGTTTACCGACGTCGCGCTCGTCGACGAGGCGACCGGGCGGATCGGCGTCACCAAGGCCCCGACCACGCCTGAGGATTTCGGCCGGGGCGTGCTGTCGGCCCTCACACAGGCGATGCACCGCTATGGCTTGAAGACCAGCGACGTCGGGCTGCTGGCGCATGCGACGACGGTCGTGACCAACGCCATCCTCGAGGAGAAAGGCGCCCGTGCCGCGCTCATCGCGACGCGCGGCTTTCGTGATGTTCTGGAGCTGCGTCGCTCCTCGCGCGCCGATCTCTACGACTTGTTCCAGGACCCACCCGGTACGCTCATCCGCCGGCGTCGGCGCTACGAGATCACCGAGCGGATCGGCGCGGACGGCGCGGTCGTTACAGCACTCGCCGAGCACGAGATCGACGATCTGATTGCAACGCTCCGGCGCGAGAAGGTGCAGGCGGTCGCGGTTGCGCTGATGTTCAGCTTTCTCAATCCGGCGCACGAGCAGCGGATCGGTAAGCGATTGCGCGACGCCTTGCCCGGCATTCCCGTCTATCTCAGCCACGAGGTTCTGCCCGAGATCCGCGAGTTCGAGCGGACCTCGACGACCGCCGTTTGTGCCTATGTCGGGCCGATCCTCGCGTCTTATCTGGCGCGTCTGGAGAAAGCCACGCGGGGCCTCGGCCTGCCGCCGCTCTACGTCATGGGCTCCAACGGCGGCGTCTTCGAGGTGGCGGAAGGTATCGCCATGCCGGCCATGGCCGTCGAGTCGGGGCCGGCCGCCGGCGTCGTCGCGGCCACGATCGCCGCGCGCCAGATCGGGCGCCTCGACCTGCTGTCGTTCGACATGGGCGGCACGACCGCCAAGGCCAGCCTGATCCGCAACGGTCACTACGAGACGACGCCGGATTACGAGGTCGGCGGCGGCGCCAGCGGCAATCGCTTCATGAATGGCTCAGGCCATCCGATCCGCGTGCCCGTCATCGACCTCGCCGAAGTGTCTGCTGGCGGTGGCTCGATCGCCTGGGTCGACCGCGCGGGCGCGCTCCGGGTCGGGCCGAAGAGCGCAGGCGCCGAGCCGGGCCCCGTCTGCTACGGCCGCGGCGGCAGCGAGCCGACCGTGACCGACTGCAATCTGCTGCTGGGCTATCTCGATCGCAACTCGTTGCTCGGTGGCGAGCTCGCCATCGACTTTGCGGCCGCCGAAGCGGCGATCGGCAAGCGGCTGGCCGCACCTCTGAATCTCGATACCCGCACCGCCGCCGCGGCTGTCATCGACATCGTCAACAACGCCATGGCGGAGGCGCTGAAGATCGTATCCGTGCAGCGCGGCCACGATCCGCGAGACTTGTCGCTGATGGCCTTCGGCGGCGCCGGGCCTCTGCATGGCGTGGCGCTGGCTGAAGAACTGGGCATTGCCGAAATCATTTGCCCGCCGATCCCCGGCGCGTTCTCGGCGCTCGGACTGGTTGGCTCTGATCTGAAGCGCGACTATGTCCGCACGGTTTACACCAGCAGCGTCAAGGCCGATCCGGCGATCATCGAGGCGGCGTTCCTGGCCATGGAGCGGGAAGGCGACGCCATGCTCGACCGGGCGCGGGTGAACCCGGGCAGCCGGCGCTTCGAGCGCACGGTCGATGCGCGCTACGAGCGACAGTCCTATGAGTTGAGCGTGGCCGCGCCGAACACTCGGATCGACGCTGCAACGGTGGCGGCGATCGCCGACGCGTTCCACGACCGCCACGCCCAGACCTATGGCCACGACAACCGCTCGGAACCGGTTCAGTTCGTCAGCCTGCGCGTCGCAGCCATCGGTGCCATCCCACCGTTGGCTTTGCGGCAGGAGACGGCGGCAGCTGGCTCGTCGCCGATCAAAGCCCGGCGCCGCGTCTGGTTCCGCGCAACGGGCATGGTCGATGCGACGATCCTCGACCGCGCCCGCATGCCCGCTGGTTTCGTCGCTGCCGGTCCGGCCGTGATCGAGAGCCTCGAGTCGACCATCCTCGTGCCGCCGGCCTGGGCTGCGCGCATGGACGATGCCGGATACATCTGGCTGACGCGGGCGCCAGGGCTGGCCAAAGACGAGAAAACCAGAGGGGACGGACGATGAACGCCGCTGCAACTGCCGCCGATCCCGCCACCTTCGAGATCATCAAGAACTCGTTCTACAAGATCGCCGAGGAGATGCGGGTCGTCCTCTGCAAAACGGCCTATTCGCCCATTCTCAAGTCGGCGGGCGACTTCTCGTGCGGCGTGTTCGACGCCAAGGGTGATATGGTGGCCCAGGGTCCGGATCTGCCGATCCATCTGGGCTCCATGCCCGACGCGGTGCGTGCAGTGGTATCGGCGTTCACCGGCGACGTGCATCCGGGCGACGTCTTCATTCACAACGATCCCTACCAGGGCGGCAGCCACCTGCCCGACATCAACGTCGTGCGCCCCGCCTTCAGCGGCGGTTTGCTACTCGGATACGCGTGTCTTCGGGCGCATTGGCCCGATGTCGGCTCGGCAACGCCCGGCAGCTATGGCGCCGTGACGGACATCTTCGGCGAGGGCCTGCGCCTGCCGCCGCTGCGGCTGATCGCCAAGGGCGTGCTCAACGCCGATCTCGAGAAAGTCATCCTCGCCAACGTGCGCACACCCGACGAGCGCAAAGGCGATCTAGGTGCCCAGCTCGCGGCGACATTGCGCGCGACCGAACGCCTGGAAGCCTTGGCCAGGCGCTATGGCGGTGAGCGCATCACCGCCTATATGGCCGAGGTCATGGACTATTCCGAGCGGTTGATGCGGGCCGCGCTCGCGGACCTCCCCGACGGCGAAGGCTATTTCGAGGACTTCTGCGACGGTGACGGCATCCCCGATACGCCCGATGGCAAAGACCTGCCGTTCTGGATTCGCATGCGCGTCACCAAGTCGGGGGATCGGCTGGACGTCGACTTTGCAGGCACCGATGGCGGCGTCAAAGGCCCCATGAATGCTCCGCTGTCCGTCACCGCGTCGGGCATTTACTGTGGTCTCAAGACGGCCGTCGATCCCAACAGCCTGATACCCCCGAATTCCGGCTGCTGGCGCATGATCACGCTCGATGCGCCGAAGGGGTCCGTCGTCAACGCGCAGTTCCCCTCGCCCGTGGTCTACGCCAACCACGAGATGTCGCATCGCGTCGCCGATATGATCATGGGCGCGCTCGTGCATTTCTGGCCGGGCCAGGTGATGGCGTGCAGCCAGGGTACGTCGGCGGTGGTCACGTTCGGCGGCGTCGATCCGCGCAACGGCCGGCGCTACGTTTCCTATGAGACGATCAAGGGCGGGTTCGGCGCCAGGCCCAACAAGGATGGCATCAACACGGTCGCCAGCGGCATTTCGAATACGATGAACACACCGATCGAGGTGCTCGAGATGGCGTTTCCGCTGCGCGTCGAACGTTACGGCATCAATCCTGACAGCGGCGGAGCGGGCCGCTTTCGCGGCGGCTGCGGCGCAGTTCGTTCCTGGCGACTGATCGCCGGCGCCGACGCCATAGGCACGCTCTGCATGGAGCGGATGACATCGGCACCGTTCGGATTGCTCGGTGGGCAAGCCGGTGCTGCGGCCACCGTTACGCTCACGACGGCCGATGGCCACCAGCGGAGCCTGCCGAGCAAGGGGGCGTTCCCCGCGTCCGCTGGTTCTGTGGTGGATATGATCACCCCGGGGTCAGGCGGCTTTGGCCCCGTGGTGCAACGTGATCGGAGTGCGATTGGGCGAGATTTGGCGGATGGCTATATCACGCTCGATGCCGCTCGCCGTCTGTACGGGGTCGCGGATGCAGAAGCGCTGCTGCAGGTCGCCGAGCAAGAGGATGTCTAGCCGCTGTGCCCTGAAGGCATGGTGCACGGCAGTACAGCTGGCAGCCACTGAATTCATTACGGGCGCGCGTTGCGCGAAAACGCTGTCGGCAATCGACGGCACGCCGGTGTGTGGATAGTGGCCGCCGCGGCTCGCGAAACCCGATGCTGCAATCGTCGTCAGCTCGAGGCGTGGGCTTCATAACGAGACCACAGTGAGCAGACGTGACCATCCGCCGCCCGAGCGAGAATGACTGGAAGTGCTGCGATAGCGGCTTCTGGGATCTCGCGTGGTCTGTCCCTGAAGCGGGCCGCAACGGGCAGCCTCACGCGATCGGAACGCTTCGCGCGGAACACGTAAATCGTGCCGCAAAACGGATCGATCTTCATCTGTTCCTGCACGTAGGCGGCGAGGCCATCCGCACCGCGTCGAAAATCGACCGGCTTGGTCGCGACCAGCACCTGGACGCTGCTTGAAGGCGTGATCATGAGGTCCTGCCGG
>JANOJW010000353.1:0-1795 GCA_031418955.1 Hyphomicrobiales bacterium
GTTCTTGACAGGGGGACTCGATCTGCTGATTCGGATGTCGACGGGTGCGCTGCCTAAACGCTCATCAGAAACTGTCCGCAATCACCGGAACGCTGTCCGCAATGCGCCGGAATGGGTGTCCGCGTGGCGCCGGAATCTGCACGAACCACTGGCAAATCTGGCTCAATCGTTTTTGCTTGGCTTTCGAGAAGGTTCCCCAGACCTCGCCGTGATGCGGGTTGTCGGGCAGGGGATCGAACCCGACCATGAAGCCCTCGGCAAGAAGCGGGCCTGCTTCGAAGCGGAGCGAACCCGTCCAACGAGGTGTCGTCACATAGCTCCGAGCATCGAGGCCAGCTTCCTCGATTTGCTTTTGCAGATCGACCGACATACCGGCATTCGCGCCGGTCGATGCCTTGAACGCCATCGACGACAGCCGGCGACCGCCGGACTTCGCGTCGGTCACGATTTGCTGGTCGGATACCCTGCGAATGATCCCGTCGTTCGCTTGGATGCCCTCGTGATCGTGAGGGGTGACGCTCCCTGCGGCGTCACGCGGCGGCGGTTGCAGGGGCAAGATGGGGCTCCGTCGTCTCACTGACCCATGTGGCGACAGCAGAGAAATTATTGGTCAGGTCGAGGGTGTCGCCGTTCTCGTCCCTGCCGACCACCTGACGCCACGCGTGTACGCTATTGGGAGCCCGAACATGCAATTCGATGTCGCTTCGCAACGAGTGCCACTCGATCTGCAAATCGCCAGAAGGACCGGGTACGATCTGCGGCGGTGCCGCATCCGGTCCGCAGACTGCTTCCAACATCCGCAACGCAAACGTCGCGTTCTCGAGCGTGACGGGAACGCCCCTGTACCCGTCCCATCCAAAATCGAGGCAATCGATCGCGATGCGCACGACAGCCTGCCAGAACTGTTCGAGATAATGGTCGCCGACTATCTCGAAAAGTATGGTGGCATCGACGCGTCACTGATCCCTAGTGAAGAAGAACTGGTCGAGCGTTACCTCCGCAAGCAGGATGACAAAGATGGCGAATAGCTCGTCCCCCCTGCCCCACAATGGCATGCCCGACAAGGATCTGGCGCTTTGGATGCTGGTGCGCATGCGCGACAGCGAGGAGTTTCTTTCCGTGCTGCAGAAGGCGCGCAAGGCCAGTAAGCCCGACGTGCTCGACACACCGGAGTACGTGGCGCGGCACAAGGCCCGGCTGGCGAAGCTCTACAAGTCAGACACCGAGGAAGACGTGCCGGTGTCGCCGACGACGAGGGCCCAGATCGAGATACTGATGGCGCGCGACATGCTGTCGAGCCCGGAAGAATTCATCGAGAAGGCCATGGCCGCCTACATCGAAAGGCATCCGCGTGGTGCCGAAGGCATCGATGGCAATTGGCAATCGACGTTCGATGCGGCACGTGCCGAAATCGAGGGGCAGACCCAAGGCATGTTCGAGCCCGGCTTCACGGCAGGGCTTGCGGCATCGGCACGCGAGGAGTTGGCGCGGCAGGCCGGCGATCGAACCAAGGCCAACGAGCGTGGTGGACGCGAAGGTTGACGCAACCGAGCGCGATGAACGGATACACGACGGTGACGAAGCCGAGCAACGATTTCAGGGACTGGGACATCGAGCCGGAAACCAGCGCCGGCAGTGTCGATGCGAACGATCACCCATCGTATGTCTGGCGTGGACCTGCGGATTGCCGGCTGACGCTGGCATGGACCCGCTATGGTGTGCAGCAGAAGGTGGCCAAGGTCGATAAGCCGGGCGTGTCCGAAGACCGGGATTACCTGGCGCTCCTTGCCGTGCT
>JANOJW010000354.1:0-1640 GCA_031418955.1 Hyphomicrobiales bacterium
GCCCGTTCTCGGCGATCGACGGAAGGTCGAGCTTGATCTTCCCGGGCGTCAGCTTCTTGTCGCCATAGAGCTTCTTGATCTCCTCGGCGACCCTTTCCGGCGTCGCGAGCGCGTGGTCGGACGCAAACATCAGCGTGGCACTGCCGGCAGCTGCGAGGCTGAGTACGTCGCGGCGAGACCGCATCGTTTTGGAAGGCGCCATCCCAGTCTCCTCTGTGACCTCAAGTGGAGTTTAGCACTCCAAGTCGTGCAACGCGACGGGCCGTGCTCTGCGGCGTGTCTCGTAAAATACATATGAAAAATGCAATCTGTCAATATGTGCTTGCGGCGATATGTTCGCGCCAGTTACAGTTGCCGATCGCTGCGAATGCAGTGTGTAGCCAACAACGAACTGCTCGAAGCAGCCATGTGGGAGGTAGGTTTTGAGAGGCTGGCGAACTTTTGGATTGGCGGCGGCCGCTGCGGCGCTGGCGCTGACGGGAGCCCTGGCGCAGGCGCCAGACGCGGAGAAGGAGATCGAGCGCTATCGCGCGATGATCAGCGACCCGATGTCGAACCCGGGCTTCCTCAACGTCGACCGGGGTGAAATTCTCTGGAAGACCGCGCGCGGAGCAAAGAACGTGTCGCTCGAGCAATGCGATCTGGGCGAAGGGCCCGGCAAGCTCGAGGGCGCCTACGCGAAGCTGCCGCGCTACTTCCAGGACGCCGACAAAGTGATGGACCTCGAGCAGCGGTTGAATTGGTGCATGCAGACCCTGCAGGGCCTCGACACCGCCGATGTCGTGAAGCGCAAGTTCGGCGCACCGGGCCGCATCTCCGACATGGAGGACCTCGTCGGTTACATCGCCAACAAGTCGAGCGGTATGAAGCTGGCGGTGAAGCCCACGCATCCGAAAGAGCAGGAAATGTACGCGGTCGGCGAGGCGATGTTCTTCCGCCGCGGCGGCCAGTGGGATTTCTCGTGCGCCACCTGCCATGCCGAGGAGAACAAGCGTATCCGCCTGCAAGGCCTGCCCAATCTCGCCAAGACCGGCAAGGCCGTGCAGGAGACGATGGGCTCGTGGCCGACTTACCGCGTGTCGCAGAGCCAACTGCGGACCATGCAGCACCGTCTATGGGACTGCTATCGCCAGATGCGATGGCCCGAGCCTGACTATCTGGGCGATGGACTGACCGCCCTGACGCTCTATCTCAATGCCAACGCCCTGGACGCGACCCTCGCGGTCCCGTCGATCAAGCGCTGAGCGAAGGATCGCACCCATGCAGAAGCCAGCAATCCTCGCCACAGTCGTCCTGTTCGCCGCAACCGCCGTCGCGGTGGCGCAGCAACCGGCCAAGGTCGATGCCGCGCGCGTCGACGCGATCATCAAGGGCACGTTCTCGAAAGCGACGCCCGAGTGGCAGGCGCGCATCGATCCGGACGAGCCGCAGCGCCTGTGCTCGGTCGCCGATCCCAAGCTCGCCCCCGACGTCGAGAAGAAACTGATCGAGGCGGCCAAGGCGGGTGTCCAGTATCCTCCAGACGGCAACGTCCTGGGCGACTGGAAGAAGGGGCAGGGCCTCGCACAGCGCGGCACCGGCGGCCAGTTCAGTGATCGGCCGGGTGGGCCGATCGGCGGCAACTGCTATGCCTGTCATCA
>JANOJW010000355.1:0-2944 GCA_031418955.1 Hyphomicrobiales bacterium
CTCGGTCGCCGGCCACAAGCGGGCCCTGAACCAGATCGCGGACGGCCGCCTCGATCAGGACGAGCTGCGCGACGCGCGCCGTCGCTGCAGCGCGTCCGAGGATCACAAGGAAGGTCTCAAGGCCTGGGCCGAGAAGCGCAAGCCCGAGTTCAAGGGGCGCTGAATTCCGAGTAACCGTAGGTCGGTCGCCAGCCCGTGCCAAGAGATCGAGCGCGACGGGGAGCCGGTGAAGTTCGACACGCCGCAACTGCCGTGCTTGCCGTTGTCGGACGTCGCGGGAGCTGCCGTAGGCGTTTCTTCACACGATCCGCAGGCCCGCTCGCTCCGACCTACCTCGTTCATAGGCCGGTGTTCGGCAATCCACGCTCGCGGGCAAGATGGAGCATGGCGCGCTCGGCGAGCGCGGTGATCGTCAGCAGCGGGTTGACGCCGAGCGAACGCGGGATGACGGCGCCGTCCACGACATAGAGGCCATCGTGCACTGCGTTGGTGGCGCTGCCTGCCGCATCGAACACCCGGCCCATGTGGTCGACGACGCCGTCGCCGCGATCGGCCCCCATGCCAGCGCCGCCGAGCGGATGGGCGGTCGCCGGCTGATGCCCCATCACGGTGCCGGCAAGCGGATTGCGAACGTAGTCGCCGCCGGTCCTGGCGGTCAGCGCACCGAGGGCTGCATCGAGCCGCGCGTAGACGGGCTGGTCGCGGGCGCCGGGCCATGCGAGCGCGAGGCGGTCACCATCGAGGCGGAACACGCCGCCGGCATTGTCGTGGGAGACGGCGAAGAACGTCTGCAGGCTCGCGAACGGCCCCTTGTAGACGCCCGAAACGAGGCTCTGCAGCGCGCCGAGCAGGCGGCCGTTCGGCACGAACATGACCGGCAGCGCGGGGGCGAATGCGGACGGCAACGCGCCTTCCTGGATGCACATCTCGTGGTCGAGGTTTGCCGCGTCCTTGATCTCGATTTGCGCCGAGACGGCCGCGCCGACGGTGATGTCGACTTTGGCTGGATGACCGACGCCGATGGCGTTGACCGGCAGCTTGGCGCCATAGCCGAAGGCGATGATGTCGCCGTTGGCGGAAAATCGGTGGCCGACCCGACCGCTGATCGCGAGGCCCTGATCGCGCGAGCGCAGCAAGATCTCGGTCGAGCCGAGCGTGCCGGCCGCGAGGATGACGACGCGCGCCTCAATGGTGCGGGGGACGGCGTCGGTGCCCGTCGCGCCGACCGGGTCGAGCACGACGCGCCAGCCACCGCCGGACGCAGCCGTCACCTGGCGCACGCGGGCTTGCGCAAAGATCTCCGCGCCGCAGCTCACGGCGGCGGGCAGATAGGTCAACGCGACGGTGTTCTTGGCGCCGACGTTGCAGCCCGCACAACAGTCGCCGCACAGCGTGCAGGCGGGTTGCGCGATGCCGGCCGGGTTGACGGTGTCGGAAAAGCTGACGGCGATGGGCGGACTGACTGGAGCGAACCCGAGTGCGGCACTGGCGGCATCCAGCGCCTTGAAGCGGGTGAGGGCGGCGGCACCGTCATGGCGCGCCGGACGCAACCATCGCGCAGCGCGCGCAAACCCTTCGTCGAGGAGACCATCCTGGCGCAGCTGGCCGGGCCACACCGCATCGGCGAAGACGCGCGCATCGGGCCGCAGCGCGACGCCCGCGTTGATGAGCGAGCCGCCGCCGACCCCGCAGCCGACGAGGACGTGCATGTCCTCGCCCAGCCGTACGTCGAACAGTGCGGTCGGGGACCCTGTGCGCACGCGCGCGCCGGTGACCTGGAACTCCTTGCTGATCTGCGGAAAGCGCGAGGGGAACTCGCCGGTCACCACCTCGCGGCCACGCTCGAGCACGGCGACAGACAGGCCGGCGCGCGCCAGCCGCAATGCAGCGACCCCGCCGCCATAGCCCGAGCCGACGACGATCGCGTCGTATTGGGGCTTCAGGTCGTCGAGCGGGCGGGCAAGGCGGGACATGGCTTATGCTTATGCCGTTTTCTGCCGCTGGCCAGCACTGCTTTCAGAGAATGCCGTAGCGCGCGAACACGTCGGCGAGCTTGTCGCCGCGTTGCAGATCGGCGAGCGTGCTCTTCTCGCCGACGACCTTCTCGAAGGCTAAGCGAAGCACCTCCGCCTCGACGCGTTTGGGGATCACCACGACGCCGTCGGCATCGCCGAAGATCAGGTCGCCCGGCTCGATCTTGACGCCGGCGCATTCGTCGGGCACGTCGAGCGCCATGATGCGGCCACGGCCCTTGCTGTCGAGCGGTGCGATGCCGCCGTGGAACACGGGGAAGGCCATGGCGCGGATGGCGCGCACGTCGCGCGTACAGCCGTCCATCAGCGCGCCGGCGGCGCCGCGCACCTTCGCTGCGGTCGAGAGCAGCTCGCCCCAGGGCGCCACGCGAGCGGGATTGGAGCACGCGAACACCGGGATCTCGTCTGACTGCAAGCTGTCGATCAGCGCGATCTCGAGCTCGTAGGGATTGGTGCCCTCGTCGTGGTGATAGACCTCCATGAACGCGGCGGTGCGCGCGCGGCCAGCCATCACCAGTCCCTCGTCGAGCGGACGGATGCGGGCCGGCAGCGCCTGGTCGCGCACGCAGACGCTGTCGAGCGTGTCCGACAGCACAGAGGTGAACAGCTTGCCGCGGATATCGGCGAGGGAGGGAGTGGGTGTCGTCGTCATGGGGGCGCTTTCAAGTTTCAGTCGTCTCGATGCCGATCTGCCGGATATCGATGGGTTCACCCTACTGATTTGGCGAGACACGAGCAAAGCGCGCGGGCGCGAACCGCCGCCTTTGGGACTTAGAGCCTGTCTCGGAGGTTTTCGTATGGTTTCATTGCGTTGGGATGGTCCAGATGGCAGGAGCGTGGAGCCGCCGATACCCTGGGTATCGGCAAGCCGCGCGACGAACCAGATGGGCCATTCCAACGCAACCGGCGGC
>JANOJW010000356.1:0-16052 GCA_031418955.1 Hyphomicrobiales bacterium
CCGAGTACTCGAAGCGCTTCGGCATCTACGACGACCTGATGCCCGTGCTGTCGATGTCGCTCGGCGCCGGCGAGACGACGTTGCTGCGCTTGACGGCGGCCTACGCCATGCTCGCCAACGGCGGGCGGCATGTGAAGCCGACGCTGATCGATCGCATCCAGGACCGCTGGGGCAAGTCGGTGTTCCGCCACGACGAGCGCGAGTGCGCGTCCTGCAAGGTGGAGAAGTGGCAGGGCCAGAAGGAGCCCGATCTCGTCGACGAGCGCCGCCAGATCATCGATCCCCACACCGCCTACCAGATGACCTCGATCATGGAGGGCGTGGTCCAGCGCGGCACCGCGACCATCATCAAGCAATTCATCCCCGACGTGCCGGTCGCGGGCAAGACGGGCACGACGAACGAGTCAAAGGACGTCTGGTTCGTCGGCTATACGCCCGATCTCGTGGTCGGCGTGTTCGTCGGGTACGACACGCCAAAACCCATGGGCAACGCGGCGACCGGCGGCCAGATCGCAGCGCCCATCTTCGGCAACTTCATGAAGCTCGCGCTCGCCGGCCGCAAGGCTGTGCCGTTCCGCCAGCCGGCCGGCATCAAGCTCGTGCACGTCAACTCGAAGACCGGCCTTCGCGCCCGCCCCGGCGAACCCGATACGATCCTCGAGGTGTTCAAGCCGACCGAGGATCCCGACGACCCGGCGTCGCTCATGGGCTTCTCGAGTGGCGACGGCGGCGCCTTCACGCCCGTGCGCGACGACGAGCGCGCCGTTGTCCGCGGTGGCGGTCGGTATTGATTGATCAGCGCATGAGACGCTGAAAGGCCGCCGCGTTGCCGCGACGGCCTGATCGTCAGCTTCGAGAGTGCGTGCCGGGCGCGCGCGATCAGAAGTCCATGCCGCCCATACCGCCCATGCCACCGCCGCCCATCGGCGGCATGCCGGGGCCGTCCTTCTTCGGCGCTTCGGCGATCATCGCCTCCGTGGTGATGAGGAGACCGGCGATCGAGGCCGCGTCCTGCAGTGCGCAGCGCACGACCTTCGCTGGGTCGACGATGCCCTCGGCGATCATGTCGACGTACTCGCCCTTCTGTGCGTTGAAGCCGAAGTTGTACTTGGTGCTGTCGAGAATCTTGCCGACGACCACTGACCCGTCCTCGCCGGCGTTGTTGAAGATCTGGCGGGCGGGGGACTGCAGCGCCTTCTTGACGATCTGCACGCCGACCTTCTGGTCCTCGTTCTGGCAGCGGATGCCGTCGAGGGACTTCGAGGCGCGCAGCAGCGCCACGCCGCCGCCCGGCACGATGCCTTCCTGCACTGCTGCTCGCGTCGCGTGCAGCGCGTCGTCGACCCGGTCCTTACGCTCCTTGACCTCCATCTCTGTGGCGCCACCGACCTTGATCACCGCGACACCGCCGGCGAGCTTTGCCTGACGCTCCTGCAGCTTCTCGCGGTCGTAGTCCGAGGTCGTCTCCTCGATCTGCGCCTTGATCTGGGCAACGCGCGCCGCGATGTCGGGCTTCTTGCCGCCGCCGTCGACGATGATGGTATTCTCCTTGTCGATCGACACGCGCTTGGCCTTGCCGAGCATGGCGATGGTCACGTTCTCGAGCTTGATGCCGAGGTCTTCGCTGACCATGGTGCCGCCGGTCAGGATGGCGATGTCCTCCAGCATGGCCTTGCGGCGATCACCGAAGCCCGGCGCCTTGACGGCCGCGACCTTGAGGCCGCCGCGCAGCTTGTTGACGACGAGCGTCGCCAGCGCTTCACCCTCGACCTCTTCCGCGATGATCAGCAGCGGCCGCTGCGTCTGCACCACGGCTTCGAGCAGCGGCAACATGCTCTGGAGGCCCGACAGCTTCTTCTCGTGGATGAGGATGTAGGGTGCCTCGAGTTCGGTCGTCATCTTCTCGGCATTGGTGATGAAGTAGGGCGAGATGTAGCCGCGGTCGAACTGCATGCCCTCGACCACGTCGAGCTCGGTCTCGAGGCTCTTGGCCTCCTCGACGGTGATGACACCCTCGTTGCCGACCTTCTTCATGGCTTGGGCCAGGATCTTGCCGACTTCCTTGTCGCCGTTGGCGGAGATGGTGGCGACCTGGGCGATCTCGTCGTTGGAGGTGACCTTCTTGGCTTTCTCGGCAAGCTCCTTGACGACGGCTGCGACCGCGAGGTCGATGCCGCGCTTCAGATCCATCGGGTTGGCGCCGGCCGCCACCGATTTTGCGCCCTCGCGCACGATCGCCTGAGCGAGAACGGTGGCGGTCGTGGTGCCGTCACCAGCCTCGTCGCTGGTCCGGGAAGCGACTTCCTTGACCATCTGGGCGCCCATGTTCTCGAACCGGTCCTCGAGCTCGATCTCTTTGGCGACCGTGACGCCGTCCTTGGTGATGCGCGGCGCGCCGTACGACTTCTCGATCACCACGTTGCGGCCCTTGGGACCCAGGGTGACGCGCACGGCGTTGGCGAGAATGTCGACGCCGCGCAGCATCTTCTCGCGGGCATCGGCGGAAAAACGAACGTCTTTGGCAGCCATGAGGGGTTCCTTGGGGGAGGGCGGGGTTGATCGAGGGACGTCGCTTGCGTGCCAGCCAGCAGGGATCGCCGGCGGGCGTCGAAATCGGGGCTCGGGCTTCAAGTCATTGGTGACAAAGTGGTTTTCTGGCTCCGGATCGACGGCGGTATCCCGGGCGACGTTCGGCACATGCCATGCATAGCCGGTCGAGGCTGGTTATGTGAGCGAAAATTAGCACTGTCAAGGCGGGAGTGCCAAGCATGGTATCAAGCATGGTATCCGGATCGGGGCCAATCCAGATCGGGGCGGCACCGTTCGAGATTGGGACGGCCAATGCATCGATGCGCGGCAATGCCGAGGAATCCCAGAGAGTAGTCTCGCAGCCGGGCGTTCATTGACTAACCGGCAGGTCGCAATTACCTCAACAGGACGCGCGATCTGCGCAAGGGCCTCCTGGCACAGGCTCGAGGAGTGACGTGACATGGCAAGTTCGAAGGCTGGAATGGCACGGCCCGTGCTCGGGACCGTCGATCCGATCTGGAGCGAGGTGCGGCGTGAGGCCGAGGAGGCGATCCGCAAGGAACCGGCACTCGGCGGCTTCATTTTCGCGACCGTGCTGTCGCATGACCGGCTGGAGGACGCGATCTGCCATCGCCTCGCCCAGAGGCTGAACCACGCCGACGTCGATGCGGGCTTGATCGGCCAGATCTTCGCCAGCGTGCTGGACACCCACCCAGAACTCGGCAAGGCCTTTCGCGCCGACCTCGCCGCCGTCTACGACCGCGATCCGGCTTGCACGCGCTATCTCGAGCCGCTGCTCTACTTCAAGGGTTTCCACGCGCTGGTGTCGCATCGCTTCGCGCACGCGCTGTGGAACCAGGGCCGGCGCGATGTCGCGCTCTATCTGCAGAGCCAGGCCAGCCGCATCTTCGCCGTCGACATCAACCCGGCCGCGCGCATGGGCTTTGGCATCATGCTCGATCATGGCACCGGCATCGTGATCGGCGAGACGGCGGTGGTGGGCGACAACTGCTCGATCCTGCAGGACGTGACGCTCGGCGGCAACGGCAAGGAAACGGGCGACCGGCACCCCAAGATCGGCGACAACGTGCTGCTGGCGGCCGGCGCCAAGGTGCTCGGGAACATCAGCATCGGCCACTGCTCGAAGGTGGCGGCGGGCTCCGTCGTGCTGAAAGACGTGCCGGCGAACAAGACGGTCGCGGGCGTCCCCGCCAAGATCGTCGGCGACAGCGGTTGCCCGGAGCCGGCCCGCGCCATGGACCAGCGGCTTTCGCCCGACGATTGCGGCTGCGACGGCTGCTGATCGACATGGGTGAACGGTGAGAGATGAACGGTGACAGTGCGCGATGCCCGTCTCACCGTTCTCGATTCACCAATTCATCTGATCACCACTTCCAGGAGGGAATTGACATGGCGAAGCCACCGGCCGTCACGCAGGCCGAGTTGAAACGCGTCGAGGCCTACATGCGCAAGGTCTTCGGTGCCCGCGGCATCGAGGTGCGCGGCCGCCAGAAGGCGGCTGACGCTGCCGAGGTCTATCTCGGCGACGAGTTCCTGGGCCTTGTCTCCAAGGACACCGAGGACGGTGAGACCTGCTTCCAGTTCAACATGACGATCCTCGACATCGACCTCGAGGGCGGCGGCGCCTGAGCCGCGCCTGAAGCAGCTTGTAGGTTGGGTTGAGCCCTTAGCGATACCCAACGCGCCGATCTCCATCGTTTGCGGTTTTGGCTGTTGGGTTTCGCCAAGTGCAAAGCTCAACCCAGCCTACATGCTGAGCCGCGCGTCTCGTGCCGCTCAGAACAGCTTCATGCCGGGCGGCAGCGGCAGGTCGCCGGCGACCTCCTGCATCTTCTCCTGCATCGTGACCTCGACCTTCGAGCGCGCGTCGCGGAAGGCCGCGAGGATCAGGTCTTCCAGCATCTCGGCCTCGCCCGGCTTCATCAGGCTGGGATCGATGCGCACGGAGCGCATGTCGCCCTTGCCGTTGAGCACGACGGTGACCATGCCGGCGCCCGACTGCCCCTCGACCTCGAGGCTCTGCAGGTCCTCCTGCATCTTCTGCATGCGGCCCTGGATCTCCTGGGCCTGCTTCATCATCTTCATCAGGTCTTTCATGCGCGCAGACTCCGTGTTGTTGGCGCAATCCGTTTCCCTTGCGGGGCACTGCGCGTGATTGGCGCCGATCCTACCAGACCAACGCGCGTTGCGCTGCAAGCGGCGGCATCGGGTGGTCGTCGAACAGGCTGGCGAGCAGCGCCTCGTCGAGCGCGCGGCCGTGGGGCACGTGCAGCGCGCTGCCGATGAACAGCGAGGCGAGGTCCATACGCCGCGCCCCCTCGATGTCGGTCCGCAGCCCGTCGCCAATGGCGAGAATGTGCTCGGGCGCAACTGGCCGGCCCTTCGCCTCGGCGATCAGCTCAAACGCGCGGCGGTAGATCGGCGCATGGGGCTTCCCCGCATACTGCACGCGCCCGCCCAACGCCTCGTAGGCTTCAGCCAACGCGCCGGCGCAATAGACGATGCGATCGCCGCGCTCGACCACGATGTCGGGGTTGGCGCAGATCATGACGGGATCGGCCCGCCGCATCTCAGATAGGATGGCGCGGTAATCGTCGGGCGTTTCGCGGTCGTCGTCGACGAGGCCCGTGCACACGACGACGTCGGCTTGCGCCAGCGGCACCAGTGCCACATCGAGGCCCTCGAAGATCATCGATTGCCGGTCTGGCCCCAGGTGATGCACACCCTGCCGCTGCCACGGACGGATCAGATCGCGCGTCACGTCGCCGGAAGTGACGATGGCGTCGTACGCCCCGCGCGGCACGCCGAGCCGGGCAAGCATGGCCGAGACATCGGATTCGGGCCGCGGCGCGTTGGTCACCAGCACGATGACGCCGCCCTGCTCGCGATAGCGCACGCACGCCTCAGCCGCCGACGGGAACGCTTCGATCCCGTTGTGCAGCACGCCCCAGATGTCGGAGATCCAGGCTTCGCGCGCAGCCCCGATCTCGCGCATGGACGCGATCAGCGGCACGACGGCGTCCAGGTTCGTGGTCATGGCCGTCCTCGCTGCGTTAACCGCCTTTGCAAGAAGCGGCCGGGAACTTATCCCCGCGCTCCAAAGCCGGCGGATAATAGCCGCAGCGCTCTGGAGGTCCAGTCTTTGAGGCACTTAAGTCATGCGGCTCGTTGATTACACCTTGAAGCTTCTCGGCATCTCGGAGGCGTTGCGCCGCTGGCAGGGAGTGCTCGGGGACTTGGACGACAAACGCCGCGACAAGGTCGCCCGCTATGCCGAGGAGATCGCCGGTACGCTCGCGCGCGCTTGCGAGGCCTACGGGCGGCTCGAGGCGGAGCCCGGCGACAAGGCCGCCGCCCGCTCAGCGATCCGTGAGTTCGGCCGCCTGCAGGGCTATGTCGAGAACATTCTCGCCGTGCTCGAGGGTCGCGTCGACGGCCGCCGCTTAACCGGCCTCAAGCGCCGTCTCGAAGGGCTCGCAGTCGAGGGCCTGATCAACTCGTCGATCGCCAGGGCCGACGCGACGCGCATCGAGCGTCTCGCCGCCGCCGAGGGCTACTTCCGCGCACTGGCGGATGGACTGCGCGCATGAGCCGCGTGCCCTGCGCCTGTCCGGGAGGTTGGCTCGCCACTGCTGCATCACGAATCCGTGAGGCAGGTCGCTTTCCAGGCCGTCACGATCGCGGCGATGGTCGGCCTCGCCGCGCTCTCGACCGCGCTCGCCTACGTGATCTTCTTTCGCATTCTCGCGGTTTCGGGGGCGATCGCGGTGATGCTGGTGACGCTGTTGATCCCGATCTCCGGACTTGCGTTGGGCGTGGCTGTGCTCGGTGAGCCGCTGATCTGGCGCCACATCGTCGGCGCACTGGTGATCGGCTCCGGACTGCTCGTCATCGACGGGCGTGTCCTCGCATGGTTGCACACGCGCGCCGCCTGACGACTAGGCGAACCGCTTGCGCAAGGCGGCACAGATACGATCGCAGTCGGCTTCGTCGTTGTAGACGTGCGGCGAGATGCGCACGCGACCGAGACGCGGCGCCACGTAGATGCTCTCGGTCGCGAGCGAGGCCACGACCTCGCGCGCGTTGGCGCCGGTGGGCAACGCCACGCTCAGCACGTTGGGTGCGCGTACCCGGCGGGCCGGCACCTTGATGCGCGTGCCTTCGAGGCCGCTCGCGATGCGCGAGGTCAGCATGTCGAGCCGCGCTTCGACGGCGGGCAATCCCCAGCCGGCCAGCAGCTCCATGCCCATCGCGGCCATCTCCATCGAGATGAAGTGATCCTTCTCGCCCATGTCGAAGCGCCGTGCATCGGGCAGATAGCGGATGTCGGCGAAGTAGACGTCCTGCTCGGCGCGCACATCGCGGCGACCGTACGACGTCTGCTCGAGGGGGATGCCGGTCTGGTGTCGTTTGGCGACGTAGGCGAAGGCGCGGCCATAGGGCCCGAGCGTCCACTTGTAGGTCGGGAACAGCAGGAAATCCGGATCGAGCGTCTTGACGTCGATGGCCATGACGCCGGCGCCGTGCGTGGCGTCGATCAGTACCGCGGCGCCCTTGGCCTTGGCGCGGTCCGTCACGGCCGCGATGTCAACGAGGCCGCCGTCCGACCAGTGGATCGAGGAGATCGAGACGAGGCTGAGCGGCGGCGTTCCGGCACGATCGATCGCGGAGAGAACAGCCGCGGTCCAATCGCCATCGGCTGGCTGCGGCACGGCGTCGATCGTGAAGCCCTGCGTCTGGCTGCGCGAATGCCATTCCAGCACCGGTGAGGTGTGGTCGTTTTCCAGCACCAGCACGCGCGAGCCCTTCGGTGGCGCGAACAGCTTTGCCGCCGTGGCCACGCCGTAAGCGATCGAGGACACCAGAGCGACGTCGGCAGGGTCGGCGTTGATGAGGCGGGCCGCGGCCGCACGGGTGCGCTCGTTCATGTCACTGGCAAACGTGGCGGGAAGCTTCCATGGCTGGCCCTTGCGGTTGACGGCTGAGCGCGCGGCCTCCTGTGTCGCGAGCGGCAGCGGGCTCCAGCCGGCTGAGTTCAGGTAGCAGACATCGCGGGGCACATCGAACAGGGCGCGCTGAGAGGAGAGCATGTGGGGTTCCGATCGCGGAAGGGGCGGGCAGCCCTGGGATCAGGGCCTTGCAACACTGAGCGCAGTGTTGCGGAGTGCCCCAGCCAATTCAAGCGCTCAACACCGGACGCGCAGCACTCATTGCGCCTGCGGTGCGGCCTTCGCCTTGGCTTTCGCGAGCGGACGCTTCGGCGGGGCAGAGGCTGCAGCGGTGGCGACCACGGGCAACCGCCGCGTGTTGCCGCACTTGTTGGTGCGCGTTTCGCGGCTCATGTCGTGCACTTGGGCGCCATCGGCCGGCGCCAGCGGCAATTGCGCCAGCGTCGGTTGAGATGCTGCCGGCGCACCTGGGACAGACGGCGCGAACGCCGTCTCGATCATGTCCGTCGCGTGCCGCGAGCGCACCTCGCGATTGAGCGCGCCGAGCACCACGACGATGACCCGCCGACCCTCCCGCGTGGCGCTGGCGACGATGTTGTAGCCCGCGCCACAGGTGAAACCGGTCTTCATGCCGTCGGCGCCGTCGACCGTGCGCAAGAGGTCGTTCTGGTTATGAAACGTGCCCCGGTGGATGACGAAGTTCTGGGCGGTGAAGACCCCCGCGCGATCGGGAAAGTCGGTCATCACGGCGCGCGCGAGGATCGCCATGTCGCGCGCCGTGGTGATCTGCGCGGGGTCGGGCAGCCCATGCGGATTGGTGAAGGTCGAGCGCGTCATGCCGAGCCGCTTGGCGGTATCGTTCATGAGCGTGGCGAAAGCCTCCTCGCTGCCGCCGATCAACTCGGCCAGCGCCATCGCGAAATCGTTGGCTGAGCGCAGGATGAGCCCGTGCACGGCCTGCTCGACGGTGAGCTCGATGCCAGCCCGCAGCCCGATGCGGGTCGCGGGCTGGCGTCGCGCGTTCTCCGACAGCGGCACCTTGTCGGTCCATGCGAGACGGCCCGACTTCACGGCATCGAACGCTAGATAGGCCGTCATGAGCTTGGTGAGCGAGGCCGGATACCACAATCGGTCGGCGTCATCTGAATGCAGCACGATATCGGTTTTGGGCTCGTAGATGATCGTCGGCCCGACGAGGCGCGGCGGCGGCTTGGGCTCGGCCGCTAGGACCGTCTGTGCAAAGCACGTCACGAGAATACTGGCGCAGATACGCGCGCCGAACTGCTGGCGATCCATGTTCCCTCGACCCGTCAATTCCGTTTAGGCTGAACGATCGCTTCGCTGCTGGCAAGACCGCCGTATTGCCAAGGTTGCCGCCGCCCCGCGGCCGAAACGACCAGCCGGTTTCCCCTTAGAACTCAATCCAGGTAGTACGCGTTGACCCAGCCGGTGCGACCGCGCCACGTCACCTGGCACCAGTCACCACGGCAACCGCCGGCCCGCACCACATTGCAGGCGCCGGGCGGGATGCCCGCGATCTCGTCGTGCGAAGCACCTGGCCCCGAGCGGATGCGCAGCGTGTCGCCGCGGCCCACGCGCGCGACGCATTGGCCATCGCCCTCGCTGCTGCCCTGCTCGACGGGAGGTGTGGCCCTGGCAGTTGGAGCGGTCGGCTGCCCCTTGGGCGGGTCGATCCTGGTGATGACACCCGCACGCGGGGCGTCCGGAACTTCATACACGGCGATGTGGCGCGTGTTGACCCAGCCCGTAACGCCCGAGAGCGACATCTCGCACCAGCCGTCGGCGCAGCGCCCGACGAGTTGCACACCGCAGACCTTGGGCGGATAGCTCCCCACGATCGGCGCGCTGGCATTCGGCCCGCTGCGGACCGTGAGCACGTCCGGCGCCTCGATGCCGTGGACGCAGAGCAGTCGCTGCTCGGCCTGGCCGTGCGAGGCCGCGAGTGGAAATGCAAGCAGCGCGAGTGCGAATAGCACGCTGCTAAGAAGACGAACGGACGCCGACATGACACGAATGCCCCAGAAATCGCCTGCCCAATCCGACATTAACCAAGACTGTGGGCCTGCGACAGAGGCGGAACACGATTCGGCCGCATTTTTTCCAGGCGTGGCCAGGATGCGGCGCTCGATTGGAGCATTGCGGGATGCGGGGGGGGGCGCCGCGAGGTCAGACGCGGGCAGTCATACTGACGGCGCGGGCCAGATCCTCGACCGCAAACGCGCGCACGTCGGGGACGCCCGTAAGCCCCACAGCAGACCCGGTGGCGACGGCGCCGACGAGGCTCGCCGGCAGCACGAGATCCAGCGCCTGTGGCATCGCTTCGAGTTTGGCCGCCACAATCGGGGCATGGCCGGGCCGGGTCCCGAGCCGAGTGAGCAGGCGGCCGATGCCTTCGCCGGTCGCCTTGGCCACCGCCTCGAGCCGAACCCAGGCGGCAAGCGTGCGTGCACTCTCGGTCCCGCCCGGCAACGGGCTGCCGCCGCCCACGGCGATACCGGCGTTTACGATCGCCTCGCGGCGCGGCGGCGACATCGGCATCGCGCGGGGAGCTTCGAGATCGACGCCGATCGCGCCGATATGGCTCAAGCCGATCAGGGCATGGTGGCCGCTGTGCGACAGGCTCAGCTCGATCGACGATCCGGGCAGCTCGGGCTTGCCCTGAGGGCGGGGCGCCAGGGCGCGCCGAGCCACAGTCGGCTCGAGCCGCTGCAGCAGCAGGGCGCGCAGCGCGATATGGGCGGTGCGGCGTCGGCGGCTGCGCATATCGGCGGCGCCGCCACCCGGCACGAGGTCTGCGATGCCCAAATCGCCAACGGCGGCGGCGGCCGGTTCGCCGATCGCGTCGAGATCCACCAGCCACAGCTGCAGGGCAGGCGCAGATCCCGACTCACTCGATGAGACCGATGCCGACGACGAACTCAAGAGCCGGACACGAGCCGGCGTGGCGAAACCGGCACAGACTTCAGGGCCTCGCGCGGCCGACCGCCGAGCATCACGCGGCAGGCGTCGAGGTCGGCAATCGCTTTGCGGATCAGCTCCTGGCGGCCCGTGGCCCTGGATTGGCCTGAGGGGGAGGACGACGGCGCGGCGGCGCGGCCCCGTGCGGTCGACGAAGGTGACGGCGTTGGGCTTGCCACTGGTGCCGGTGTATCCTCGCCCTTACCGTGCACCTTGACGGACTCGACACCCTGCTCTTTCAGGATCTTCTGCACGCCCTTGATGGTGTAGCCTTCGCGGTGCAGGAGATGCCGGATGCCGCGCAAAAGCTCCATGTCCTCGGGCCGGTAGAAGCGACGGCCGCCGCCACGCTTCATCGGCCGGATGTGGCTGAACTTGACCTCCCAGAAGCGCAGGACATGCTTCGGGATGCCGAGGTCGTCGGCGACCTCGCTGATGGTCCGGAACGCTTCGGCCTCTTTAGGCATGGCTGATTCCCCGCTCTGTCGCGCGAGCCGGCCGCCCCCGTCCGGTCTCTGCGTGCTCGGGCATCTTGCCCGACTTACTCGGCGGCAGCCTTGCGCTTGCGCGTCAAACCACCGTTGATCCGCTGCTTCATGATGTTGCTTGCGCGAAACACGAGCACGCGACGCGGTGTGATCGGCACTTCCTCGCCGGTCTTGGGGTTGCGGCCCATCCGCTGACCCTTGTCCCGGACCCCGAACGATCCGAAGGACGAGAGCTTCACACCTTCGCCTTCGGCCAGCGTTCCGGAGATTTCGCCGAGCACCAACTCGACCATGTCTTGCGACTCGTTTCGCGGCAGCCCGATCTTCCGAACCACGGCCTCGGCCAGATCCGCCCGCGTCAACGTCCTGCCGCCCATTCGACTCTCCTCCCCACTGACTATGGGGAGATTGGTAGACCCGGCGTTATGGCCGGTCAATGGCGAACCGCCCCAACGCGCTGATAATCCAATAAATTGTGGCCGTCGTGCCAAACGCCGTATTACCAACGCGCCAACACCGCACCCCACGTGAAGCCGCCGCCCATCGCCTCCATCATGATCAGCGAGCCCTCCTTGACCCGGTGCTCCTCGAACGCCTGATTGAGGGCCAGCGGAATGGACGCGGCAGAGGTGTTGCCGTGCTTTTGCAGGGTGATCATGATCTTCTCGGGACCAACGCCGAGCTTGCGCGCGATGCCGTCGAGGATGCGCGCATTGGCCTGGTGGGGCACATAGAGATCGATCTCGTCGGCGGCATAGCCGGTGGCGACCAGCGTCTCCTCGATCACGCCATAGATCTTCTGGATGGCGTGGCGGAACACCTCGCGGCCGTTCATGCGCAAATGCCCGACCGTTTTGGTCGAGCCCGGACCGCCATCCACATAGAGCAGCTCCTCGTAGCGCCCGTCGGAGCGAATGATGGTCGACAGGATACCGCGATCGTCGCGCGTGCCGTGCTGCGGCGTTGCTTCGAGCACCACGGCGCCAGCCCCGTCGCCGAACAGCACGCAGGTGCCACGGTCGGTCCAATCGAGAATGCGCGAGAAGGTCTCGGCGCCGATCACGATCGCACGCTTCGACTGGCCGCTCTTGATGAAGTTGTCGGCGATCGTCAACGCATAGACGAAGCCGGAACAGACAGCCTGCACGTCGAAGGCTGCGCCCTTGGAGATGCCGAGCATCGACTGGATCTTGACGGCGGTCGCGGGGAACGTGCGGTCGGGCGTGGCGGTGGCGCAGATGACGAGGTCGATTTCGAGGGGATCGATGCCGGCGCGCACGAGCGCCTGCTTGGCGGCGGCTGCACCCAGATCACTGGTCAATTCGGCGTCGGCGGCGATGTGGCGCTGCTTGATGCCAGTGCGCTCAGTGATCCAGTCGTCCGTCGTATCGACGATCCGCGAAATGTCGTCGTTGGTCATGATGCGCTTGGGCAGATACGCGCCGACGCCCCGGATCACCGATCGATTGACCGCCACCTGCTCACCTCGTCATCGTTCATGGCCCGCCTGCCTCCTTGGCCGGCGGCACTTCCTTGGCAGGCGGCGTCGGACCCGGCGCCGGCGACTGCAGCCGCCCGGAGATCGCACCGAGATCGCCCTTCAGCCGCTCCACGAAGCCGTTCTCCGCCATCTCGTAGCCGAGTTCGACCGCGCTCGCAAAGCCCACGGCATCCGTGCCGCCATGGCTCTTGATGGCGATGCCGTTGAGGCCGAGGAAGGGCGCACCGTTCACCCGGCGCGGATCCATCTTCTTCTTCAGCACCTCAAACCCGCCCTTGGCCAGCTTCGCGCCGAGCTTGGTCACGGGCGATATCAACATCGATGTCTTGAGATACGTGGCGATCTGCCGCGCTGTGCCTTCGGCCGTCTTAAGCGCGATATTGCCGGCGAAACCCTCGACCACGATCACGTCGAGTTCGCCCTGACCGATCTGGTCGCCTTCGCAGAAACCGCAGTATTCGAAAGGCAGGCCGAGGTCGCCCTGCTTCAGCCAGGCGTGCGCCTGCTTCACTTCCTCGTTGCCCTTGATCTCCTCGGAGCCGACGTTGAGCAGCGCCACTTTCGGCCGATCGCGCCCCAGATGCGCCCGCGCCATACCCGCGCCCATCAGCGCATATTCGATCAGCTGGCGCGACGACGCACCGATGTTGGAGCCGACATCGAGCACGATGCAGGAGGCATCGAGCGTCGGCCACTGGGCGGCGAGCGCTGGTCGCTCGATGCCGGGAAGCGCTCGTAGCATGAACAGCGAGATCGCCATCAGCGCGCCCGTGTTGCCGGCCGAGACCGCAGCGTCCGCTTCGCCAGCCTTCACCGCCTCGAGGGCGAGCCACATGCTCGAGCCCTTGCCGCGGCGCAGCGCCTGGCTCGGCTTCTCGTTCATCGCTACCTGTTGCTGGGTATGCACCACCCGGACGCGGCCGGCGAGCGCTGGATGGCTAGCGAGGATCGGCGCGATGCGCGCCTCGTCGCCATAAACGACGACCCGCATATCCGGATGCCGCGCGAGCGCGATCGCGGCCCCCGGAATGACAACTTCCGGGCCATGATCGCCCCCCATCGCGTCGAGCGCGATTGTCGTGACAGCTGCCATGCGTTCCGGCGGCTCCGCCCCTTGCTGTGCGCGGCCATACGGCCCGCACGCCCCCTCGTCGTTCCCCTGTCAGCTTAGCGGTTTCGCATGCCGGGACAAAGGGGAAGGCAACGCGGCATGCGACCAGTCCCCGGCGAAGTCAAGCGCACGTTGGCGCCTGGCGACTGTCCCATCGTTTCCGAGATGACGTTGGTGTCGAGCAGGACAGTCACGGTTTATCTCTGCCGCTTTGGGCCATCGGCTCGAACGGATCGTTGCGGGGCGGGTCGCTGCGATCCGGCAGTTGGATCTCTTCGTCGTCGACATCGGCGCGCGGCATGTTGTCGACAAGCCAGGGACCGAGCGGACGCGCCGCGGCGTTGAGCTTGTCCCACACGTCCTCGGGCACGATCACGAAGCGCTTTTGCGCACCGATGCGCTGCGGCCCTTCGGTACTGGCGAGCCGGAGGATTTCCGACAGCCGAGCCTTGGCGTCGGCAACGGTCCAGACGTGAGTCGTACGGGTCATGTTCGGGACTCTGAAACCTTGCGACGAAATCTCTACCCCTGCACCTCGACGACGGCATCGACGACGGCATAGCCCCGGCCCTGGTCCATCAGCATCAGCGGGTTCATGTCGAGGCTCACGATATCGGGGCGAGCGGCCATCAGGGCGGCAATCTTGATCGCCGCGTCCGCGAGGCCGGCGACGTCCATCGGCGGCTCGCCCCGCACGCCTTTCATCACGGCATGGCAGCGCAGCGCCCCCACCTGCTCCATGGCGTCCTCGCGCGTGAACGGCGGCATCAGGATCACCGAATCGGGCATCGCCTCGACGTACTTGCCGCCGTCGCCCACGACCACCACCGGCCCGAAGAACGGATCGCGATGCGCGCCGATCATCAGCTCCCGCCTCCCCTTGGTCATGCGCGCGACGATGACGCCGTCGAAGGCGGCCTTGGCCTTCTCGACGCGACCCTTCATGCCGGTGAACGCTGCCTTGATCGCGTCCTCGTCGTCGAGACCGAGTGCGACGAGACCATACTCCGACTTGTGCGGCAGGTCGGCCGAGCAGCCCTTGACGGCGACCGAGCCGCCGAGATTGCGCCAGGCGGCAGCCGCCTCCTGCGGCGTGCGGCAGAGGCGATGCGGGACGACGGAAAGGCCGGCCTTGGCCACCGTCGCCAGACTATCCGCTTCATTGAGCGTGCGCGCCTTGGCCCCCGCAGCCGCATGATCCCCTGTGAAGGCCCTCCAATCGGGCCGCGCGCGCTGCTTCGCCTTGTCGATCAGATCATGGTGCGCGACGAACTGCGCGAGCGCGGCGATCGCCTCGGCCTCGAGCGGAAACACCGGCACGCCCTCGGCGCGGAAGATCGCCGGGATGTCGCCCTGCCAGCCGGCGACCACGACGGGCTTTCCCGTCGCCTTGCTGAACTGGGCGATGTCCTTGGCAAAGCCCGGCATGTCGTAGCCGGGGCCTGTCACCGGCATGTCGACCTTGAACAGGTCGGCGGCGTTGGCGTCGGCAATGACGGGCAGGATCTGGCCGAGCAGGCGGTTGTTGGAGAGCAGCGCAGCGGTCAGATCGATCGGGTTGGCGGCGGAGGCGAACGAGGGCAGGATCGCATCGAGCTTTTTGCGCGTCTCGGGTGCGAACCGCACCACCTCGAGGCCGGCGAAGGTCGCGGCGTCCGCGCTCATCACGCCGGTCGCGCCGCTGCCCGAGATGGTGACGAACCGGCGGCCCGTGGGCGTCCAGCCCTTGAGATAGAGTTCGGCTGCGGAGACGAGGTCGGCGATGTTCTGGGCGCGCCAGATGCCGACGCGCTTCATGGCGGCATCGACCACGCGATCCTCGTTGGCGAGCGCGCCGGTGTGGGAGGCGGCGGCCCGCTGGCCGGCGTCCGTGCGGCCCGACTTCAGCGCGACGATCTTGACGCTGTTCTTGTGCGCGGTCTCGGCGAGCGTCGCCAGCAGATCGGCGCGCGGCATGCCCTCGAGATAGAGGATCAGCAACTTGATGTCGGGATCGGAGACGGCCGCCGTCGCCATCTCGAGCACGTTGACGTCGGCATCGTTGCCGGTGGCGAGCGAATAGCGGCAGCCCAGGCCCCGCTCGCCCAGCAGCCCGATCGGGATCGCGCTCATGGCGCCCGATTGGCTCACCACGGCGATCGGGCCATCCATCGGCCGCATGGTCGAGAAAAACGTCGAGAACGAGCAGATGGCGCCGTTGGCGAAGTTGGCGAGCCCCTGCGTGTTGGGTCCGACCATGCGCATGCCGGCGGCGCGTGCGGCGGCAACCATCTCGGCCTGCTTGGCGACGCCGTCCGGGTCCCCGGTCTCGCCGAACCCCGAGGTGATGCAGATCACGGCCTTGACGCCACGCTTGGCGCAGTCCTTCACCGCTGCGACGGCCGCGTCACCCGGAATGACGACCAGCGCCAGGTCCGGCACCTCGGGCAGCTCGTCGAGGCTCTTGTAGGCCTTCAACCCCTGCACCTCGGGCC
>JANOJW010000357.1:0-7133 GCA_031418955.1 Hyphomicrobiales bacterium
ACGACTTCCGCACCTTCCGGCAGTTGACCATCCCAGTTCGGATGTGGGCGGCCAGAGAAAACAAGGTCGTGATTGCGTACGACCAGCCGTCCCAGTCGGCTCATTTGGAGCAGATGAGCGTTTGTCCGGTTCTGAACCCCACCACCTGCAAGCCGGGACCTAGCTCCTGCTCCAACAACGGCTCGTCCAGCCGCGCTTCGCGCAACCGAGCCGAGCAGAAGTCGACCCAGCAATACAGGCAAAATCGCGTGGGCGGGCGGCGAATAACCGAAGCCCAAGATCAGTCCGAGCGACCCCGTCAGCGCGCTACGACGACTGAGCAAAACCGGTCCGCCGTCGACGCTATCGATCGAATGGTTCATATGAAGGCCCTCCTAATCCTGCCAAGTTAGGACCATTTGTGCAGGTAGAGCAATTCGATTGTGGCTCTCGATAGCGGGCTCACAGCGCCGCGAGGTGCACCTCGTTGGCGCCGAGCTTGGCGCCGCGCTCGCGGATGACGGCGAGATTGACGCTCGGCGCATCCGCCACGGCCCGGCCCGAGCCCAGCACGTCGCAACTGCCGTCGGTGTGCCGCCGCACCAGCAGATAGCTTGCGGCGACCGGCGGCGGGCAGCCGATCAGACTGTAGATGGTGCGCAGGGACGTGCGGCCTGACGAGGCATCCGAGCCGGATGTGCCGGTGACCCAGCGCTGGGTGCAAGTATAGGTTCCCAGCGGCTGCAGGTAGGCCGCGATGGACCGGGGACTTTTCTGGTCGAGGCAACGCATGGCGATCCTCTCGCCTGACTACACCTTCCCCCGGGTCGCTGTTCGAAACGACTTCTATCATGATAGGGATACGATCACGGACTATTTCAAGGTCTACCAGAGACTTCACGTTCACGACTTCGCGATCCGGCCGTGTTCGGATGGGAGACGCAACCGTGCGATCTCGAGCAATTTCGGAGGGTCCTCGCCCATGCCTCACCCCGCCGTCGCCCGGGCAGAAGCCTTCGCCGCCGCCTATGGCCTGCGCATCCCCGTCCTGATGGCGCCGATGGCTGGCGCTTGCCCGGCCTCACTGGCGATCGCGGTGGCGCAAGCGGGCGGGCTCGGCGGCTGCGGGGCGCTGCTGATGAAGCCGGACGCGATCAAGGCCTGGGCTGCGGACGTGCGGGCGGCGACCAACGGTGGCTTTCAGATCAACCTGTGGATCCCCGATCCCGCACCCGTGCGCGATGCGGCGCACGAGGGGCACGTGCGCAGCTTCCTTGGCCAGTGGGGCCCCGCGGTCCCGCCCGAGGCGGCCGACGTGTCGCCGATCGACTTTGCTTCGCAGTGCGAGGCGATGCTAGAGGCCGGCCCCGCGATCGTCTCGTCGATCATGGGTCTCTATCCGCCCGCGATCGTCGCGCGCATGCAGGCGCAGGGCATCCGCTGGCTCGCCAATGTCACGACGGTCGCGGAGGCGCGAGCCGCCGTCGCTGCCGGCGCCGATGCGGTCGTGGCGCAAGGCATGGAGGCGGGTGGCCATCGCGGTTCGTTCGAGGCGGACCGGCCCGATACCGCGCTCGTCGGGCTGTTCGCGTTACTCCCCGCGGTGGTGGACGCGGTCGGCGACCGCGTGCCGGTGATCGCGACGGGCGGCATCGCGGACGCGCGCGGGATCGCGGCGGCGCTCGTTCTGGGCGCATCCGCCGTGCAGATCGGCACCGGGCTGCTGCGTACGCCGGAAGCCAAGCTCGCACCCGCCTGGGCCGACGCGATCGGGCGCAGCCAGCCCGAGGACACCATGCCGACACGCGCGTTTTCGGGCCGGCTCGGCCGCAGCATCGCCACGGCTTATGCGCAGGCCGCCAACGCGTCGCCCGCGCCCAAGCCCGCGCCGTATCCAGTGCAGCGCGCGCTGACCCAGACGATGCGCGACGGCGCGGTCAAAGCCAACGATATCGATCGGCTGCAGGCGTGGGCGGGCCAAGCGGCGCGGCTCGCCCCCATGGAGCCCGCCAGCGACTACGTCCGCCGCATCTGGGACGAGGCGCAGGCGTTGCTCGGCGGCTGACGCGGCGGCTCCCAAGAGACGGACAACCTCGCGCGTAAAGCCTGGCGGCCCTATGCTGGCACTCGAACACGAATCACACTCGAGCGGTCAACGACGCGAGGAACCCATGGCGAGCCTGCGCTCCATCGGAATCATCGGCGGCGGTGCCTGGGGTACCGCACTGGCGCAGACCGTCTGCCTCGCCGGCCGCGACGCGGTGCTGTGGGCGCGCGAAGCCGATGTCGTGGCCGAGATCAACGGCGCGCACCGCAATTCGCCGTTCCTGCCCGACGTGCCGCTCGATGCCAAGCTTCGCGCCACCACTGACCTCGCCGAGCTCGCGCGCGCCGACGCAATCCTGATGGTGGCGCCGGCCCAGCACGTCCGCACGGTGGGCGCTGAGCTCGCAAATTGCCTGAAAGGGGGGACGCCGGTCGTCATCTGCGCCAAGGGCCTCGAGCAGGCGACGTCGAAACCGATGAGCACGGTGCTTGCCGAGGTGCTACCCGCCGCCACGCTGGCCGTGCTGTCTGGCCCGAGCTTTGCGGCGGACGTGGCGCGCGGATTGCCGGCAGCCCTCACCCTCGCCTGCGCCGACGAAACGCTCGGGCAGCAGCTCGTCGAGGCGATCGGCTACCGCAATTTCCGTCTCTACTGGTCGTCGGACGTGACCGGGGCCCAGCTTGGCGGCGCGTTGAAGAACGTGCTCGCGATCGCAGCTGGCGTGGTCGACGGCAAGGGCCTCGGGGCCAGCGCGCATGCCGCCCTCGTGACGCGCGGTTTTGCCGAGATGCGACGCCTCGGCGCAGCGCTCGGCGCCCGGCCCGACACGCTCGTCGGGCTCTCGGGGCTCGGCGATCTGCTGCTCACCTGCGGCAGCCCGCAGTCGCGCAACATGAGCCTTGGCCGCGCGCTCGGCCAGGGCCAGACGCTCGCAGCCGTGCTTGGGTCGCGCCGCTCGGTGGCCGAGGGTGTCTATACCGCCGCAGCCGTCGTGCGTATCGCTGCCGAAAAGGGGGTCGAGATGCCGATCGCGTCAGCGGTCCACGCCATCGTCGAGGGCCGGGTCGAAGTCGACGCCGCGATCGAGGCCCTGCTCTCCCGCCCCTTCCGCGCCGAAGCGGTCTGAGCCGGTGGGGCGGCACACCTTGGGAGCAGACCGCTTATGCAGGATTGCCGTTCGAACCACAGCAGATGCCCGCGTCCCCCTGTCAGTCTCGCTCGACTGGCCCGCAATCAGCGCTTGAGTGCACCGCGCCGGTCCATCTGCTCGAACGGGAGCTGCAAACCAGAACTCGCGCGCAGCAGGGCGCCGAGCGCGGCCGCGGTGTCGGCGTCTTCCGCGCGGCGCACGAGCGTCGCTCCGATCGAGCGCTCGACCCGGCGCGCTGCGTCCTCCGGCTCGAGGCGCTGCGCCCGGGCGTCGACCTCGGGCAGCAGGCGATAGCCCGCGCCGGCGAGGATCTGATTGCCGAGCGCCGAGTTGCGCTTGGGCCTTGCGGGCTCGTCTGACAGCGTGCGCGACAGCTCGGGAAAGCGCCGCTGCCACGCCGGCTGCGCCGTCGGCATGGCGCGCAGGCGGGTGCGCAACTCGCCTTCCGGGTTGCGCACGGCCTCCGTCATCCACGTGACGCCGCGCCCGTCGATGTGGATTGCGGGCGAGGAAGCGACGAACAGGTTGCCGCGCACGACGTTGTCGCGCCCGCCGCCGATGAATACCGGCTGGTCGACGCGCAGGAATACGTTGCCCTCGACCGTGACGCCGCTCGCCAGATCGTCGAGATAAACGCCTTTGACCTCGCGTCCTTGGCCCGCGCGGATGTCATGCAGAAAATTACCTGTGATGATCGTGCCTTGCGCCGTCCAGTCGCGGCCCGTGTAGATGGCGCCCGCATCGCCCGTCTCGCGCACGACACGCGCGATCTCGTTGCCAGCGATGGTGTGCAGGTTGCCGGTGAAGTCGATGGCGATGTGAGGTCCATCGGCGATATAGGATGCGCGTACGCTGTTGCCGACGCCGTGCATGCTGACCGCCGGCCGGTTGCTCAACCCCAGCCGCGCGAAGCGCTCGATGATCGATTCTGCGACGAGTAGTTTCGCGGGGGTAAGCGTGATGCGATCACCGCCTGAGAGGATGACGCCGCCGTCGCCCGTGTCATGTATGTGCGAGCGGTTCACAATGCTATTGGACGCCCCCTCGAAGGCAACGGCGCGGCCGCCCGCATGCCTGATCGTGGCGCCCTCAATTCGGATATCACCGCCGCCGCGCACGAAGATCGCATCGCCCCGCACGTTTTCGAACGTCAGCCCCTCGATGCGCACGTGCATCGCGCTTCGCAGCGTGATGAGCCCCGGCGCAACCGACGCCTCGATCGCGCCGCCGTCGGGTCGCGGCCACACGACCAATCGCCCAAATGCCGCGTCGCGATGCCATTCACCGGGCTCGTCGAGATCAGCCGCGTTGTGCAGGATCGCAAAGCGGAAGCGCTCGGCGAAACCGAACACCGGCGCGTCCGCGAGCTTCAGCACGCCTCCCGTGCCCGCGCTGTCGATTCGCGTCACCTCGTAGGCCCAGTCGTGGCGCGGAAAACCCGAAAGCCAGACGTCCTTGTCGAGTGTGGCCGCGCTTTTCCAAGCGCCCGGACGGAACTCCTTCCCATCGACCTTTTGCGCCGTGCCCTGGGCCCATCCCTCGTTCGGCCAACGTGCCGGACGCAGCGGCCCGAGCGCATCGAAGACCTCGAACGGTGCGGGGCCAGCACCGCGATCGTATCGGCGCGCGATCAGCGCGGCTGGCACGGTACGCAACGCCTTAGGCAACTCATAGATCGCGAGCTTGTCTCGGGCGGTTTCGGGATACCTAGTCAGAAGTGAGGGATCCGCAGGAAGCCTCTTCAGCGGCATGCCGCCCGAGAGCACCGCTTTTGCACCAGGAGCGGACCGGATGATGAGCGGGCTCAGGACGTCCGTACCACTGTCCGCTTCCGTCAGTTGCAGCGGCTCGCGCAGGCGATGCGTGCCCGCTTGCAGCTCGATCACGACGGTGCCTCGCGCGGCGCTTGCGCGCACGTTTCGCGCCTTGGCGAGGGCCTGGGCCAGACTATCGGTTACCGAAACCTTGATCACGGTCTCGGCCTGCCCCGACGCTGGGCTCGCCAGCAACCAGGCGGACGACAGGACGGCGATTGCGACTGTGCGAGGGGTCACTGACGAGCCTTGGCGGCGAGAGTTGCCTGGCGCAGGTGCACCGCGGATTAACAAAAAATGCAAGCGCTTTGATCGAATTGCGCGTGTCGGCTTCAGCGAAAATTCACGCACATCGGATGGAATGGCGAAAGTATTGGGTAGGCCGGGCGATTGCATCTGCCCGGCGCGTGAGGGTGACGCTCCATGACCGCCATGCCGATTGCCGCCTCCAACGGAGGCCAGCTCGCGACGTCCGACAAAGTTCCGCAGCGCTACTCGCGCCGGATCGCCGCCGACGCCGTCGGCTTCCTCGATGTGCTGGCCGTGATCGCCGGCGGCATCGTGCCGGCGCTGATCTACTCGATGGCCGGCGGCCTGCCGATCGACTGGCTGAAGCACACCCAGGTCTGCCTCGTCTCGGCGATCATCGTCTACGGCTGCTTGCGCAATTTCGGCATGTACGACACCAACGCCATGCACGACTTCCCCGTGCGCCCGACGCGCCTCCTCGCCGCGCTCGGCATCGCCTTCCTCGCCGTGCTCGGGCTCGGGCTGCCGTTCGCGCCCCGCGATATCCATCTGTGGATCTGGTACTCGACCTGGATCGCGCTCGGCTTCATGCTGCTGCTCGACGTGCGCCTGATGGCGCGCGCCGTCCTGCGCCGCATGACCGCCGCCGGCGCCTTCGAGACCCGCGTGGCCGTCTACGGCAGTGGCAACATCGCCCGCCGCGTGCACCAGCATCTGTCGAACGACGCGCTCGGCATCCGCTTCTCAGGCCTCTTCGATGATCGCCATGAGGCCGGCCGCGTGGACTCCGATGGCCCGATGCTCACCGGACGCCTCGACGACCTGATCGCCGCCGCCCGCGCCGGCAAGATCGACCAGATCGTTATCGCGCTGCCGCAGGCGGCCGACCATCGCACCGCTCAGATCGCGCGCAAGCTCGAGGCACTGCCGGTCAGCCTGCACGTCGTCACGCACATCTCGTCGGACCTCGTCGACCAGGGCCCCGCGCATGCGGTGTCGAACCTCGGCCCCGTCGGCCTGCTCGACGTGAAGCCCAAGCCCCTCGCCGACTGGAGCCGCCTCATCAAGTCGGCCGAGGACCGCATCCTCGGCGCGCTGATCCTGCTCGTCGCACTGCCGCTGCTCGCGCTGATCGCCGTCGTCGTGAAGCTCGACAGCAACGGTCCCGTGTTATTCCGCCAGCGCCGCACCGGCTTCAACCAGCAGGTGATCGAAGTCTTGAAGTTCCGCACCATGAGCGTGATGGAGGATGGCGCCGACCTGAAGCAGGCGACGCACAACGATCCGCGGATCACGCGCGTCGGCCGCGTCCTGCGCCGCTTCTCGCTCGACGAGCTGCCGCAGTTGCTAAACGTCATCAAGGGCGAGATGAGCCTCGTCGGCCCGCGGCCGCATGCGGTGGCCCACGACGAGCGCTACGGCGAGATGTTCGCCCGCTACGCCAACCGCTGGCAGGTGAAGCCCGGCATCACCGGCCTTGCGCAGGTGACGGGATTTCGCGGCGAAACCGAGACGCCCGAGAAGATGGAGAAGCGTCTCGAGCAGGATCTGATCTACGTCAACAACTGGTCGCTGTGGCTCGACCTGAAGATTCTGGCCCTGACGCTGGTCAGGTGCCTGGCTGCCAAGAACGCCTACTGAAGGGCGCCGGCGGAGACGGCCTCGTGGGAGAGGCGCGACAGGGCGGAGCATGGCTCGGGATCGACACCTTCGACCTCGGACGCCGACGATGCTCAAAGCCATGCAGGACGCACCGGCGCCGATCTGGCTGCTGGTGGCAAGCTTCCTCTGCCCGACGGAGCTGTCGCTCTACCTCGGGGGCCTCCGGCTGCCGCCGCATCGCGTCATGCTGCTGGTGCTGCTGCCGATCGCGCTCGTGCGCATGCTCGGCCGC
>JANOJW010000358.1:0-2964 GCA_031418955.1 Hyphomicrobiales bacterium
ATCGAGGTCGTCCTCGGCGTGGAGGAATGTCTCCCAGTTGGCCAGCAGCGCACGCAGGTGATCCTGGCCCTCGGGCGGCGTGTAGATGACCTCGCCCGAGTGGCTGTTGCGCAGCGCCGTGCCGGGCGTGGCGCGAATGTCGAGGTCGATGCCCTTGATCCTGCGGCAGATCTCGATGGCCGTGCGCGTCGATAGAGGGCGCTCTGCGAGCATCTGGAAGCCTTCGTACAACGCCGTGCGATAGCGCAGCGCCTCTTTTGTCGCCGGATCGCCGTCTTCACCGCCGAGGCTTGCCTCGCGGAACAGCGCGTCGTTGGTGGTGACAATGTTCTCGATCTCGGAGCTGTCCTTGGCTTCCAATAGCGGTATCGTGTTGATCAGTACACTTTGATCGGGAATGAGCTGACCCGCGATTTTGAGCTCTGCCAGAGCAACCTGCGCCCTGATGCATAGCTTTAGGATTTCTCGCGTCTCGATGTTGGATGCCGGCGGCAGACGCGGCAGATCGTTGTATGGGCGGCTGCGGTCAAACATGGCGATCCGCTTCGATATGTTGATGTTTTCTGATTTCATCGACATGTTAGACAGAACGTGTCGATCCTGTCGACATGTCTCAGGGGATATGTCGACGATATCTAGTTTTATCGACAGGTTAGGCGCGACGTGTCGAACCTGTCGACAAGTCTCAGAGTATATATCGATGATTTTGAATTTTATCGACAGATTAAACGCGCCTTGTCGATGCCGTCGACAGGTCTCAGGAGATATGTCGATAGTTGCCAATTTTATCGACATGTCCGAAAGACTGCAAAAGACCCGCGATAGAACGTCGTTCACTCGTCGGCACCTTGACCACGCTTGCCTTTCGGGCTCTCTAGCCGCCCAAACATGAAGCTTCCAGCCGAGCGGCTCAATCCATGGCCACCGAACGCTACAACGCCCCCGACCGCGAGAAGCACTGGCAGACGGTGTGGGACGCCAAGAACGTCTTCCGGACGGCGACCGATACGTCGAAGCCGAAGTGCTATGTGCTCGAGATGTTCCCGTACCCCTCGGGCCGCATCCACATGGGGCATGTTCGCAACTACACGATGGGCGACGTGCTGGCCCGGGCGAAGCGCGCGCAGGGCTTCAACGTGCTCCACCCGATGGGCTGGGACGCCTTCGGGATGCCGGCCGAGAACGCCGCCATGGAGCGCAAGGTCCACCCCAAGAAGTGGACCTACGAGAACATCGCCGCCATGAAAGGGCAGCTCAAGTCCATGGGCCTGTCGCTGGACTGGAGCCGCGAGGTGGCGACCTGCGATCCGGCCTACTATGTGCACCAGCAGCGCATGTTCCTCGATATGTTCGCCAAGGGCCTCGCCTACCGCCGCAAGGCCAAGGTCAACTGGGACCCCGTGGACAACACCGTGCTTGCCAACGAGCAGGTGATCGACGGCCGCGGCTGGCGCTCGGGTGCGCTGGTCGAGCAGCGCGAGCGGGAGCAGTGGGCGTTCAAGATCTCGGCCTATAGCGACGATCTTCTGGAGGCGCTGGGCACACTCGACAAGTGGCCCGAAAAGGTTCGCCTGATGCAGGAGAACTGGATCGGCAAATCCGAGGGCCTGCAACTGCGCTGGAAGCTCGATCCGACGACCGCACCAGCCGGTCACACCGAGCTCGAGATCTTCACCACGCGCCCCGACACGCTGTTTGGCGCCTCGTTCATGGCGATTGCGCCCGACCACCCGCTGGCGAAGGCGGCCGCCGCCTCGAACAAGGCGCTCGCCGACTTCTGCGACGAGTGCCGTCGCATGGGCACCTCGCTCGCCGAGATCGAGACCGCCGAGAAGAAGGGCTTCAATACGAGTATCAAGGCGGTGCACCCGTTCGATCCGACGTGGACCGTTCCGGTCTACGTGGCGAACTTCATCCTGATGGACTACGGCACCGGCGCCATCTTCGGCTGTCCGGGCGGCGATCAGCGCGACATCGAGTTCGCGAAAAAGTACGGGCTGCCGGTCATTCCGGTGGTGGCGCCGAAGGACGAGCCCGCGCGCTCTAAGGCGATCGCCAAAGTGCACGAGGGCGTGCCCTTCCTTGACGACGGTGTCATGGTCAACTCGAGGTTCCTCGACGGGATGACCACCAAGGCAGCCTTCGACGAGGTGGCGAAGCGCCTCGAGCGCGAAAAACTGGCCGGCAAACCTGTCGCCGAGCGCAAGATCAACTACCGCCTGCGCGATTGGGGCCTCTCGCGCCAGCGGTACTGGGGTTGCCCGATCCCGGTCGTGCACTGCGCCGCGTGCGGCACCGTGACGGTGCCGACAATGGATCTGCCGGTGACGCTGCCCGATGACGCCACGTTCGATCAGCCGGGCAATCCGCTCGACCGCCACCCCACGTGGCGCCATGTGCCGTGTCCGAAGTGCGCCAAGCCCGCGACGCGCGAGACCGACACGATGGACACGTTCGTCGACTCGTCGTGGTATTTCGCGCGCTTCACTGCGCCCGACGCTACGTCGCCGACCGACACCGCCGCGCTCGACTACTGGATGCCGGTCGACCAGTACATCGGCGGCATCGAGCACGCGATCCTGCATCTGCTGTATTCGCGCTTCTTCTACCGGGCGATGGGTGAGACCGGCCACGCCGGCCGCCAGAACTTGCGTGAGCCGTTCGCGGCGCTGTTCACGCAGGGTATGGTCGTGCACGAAACCTACAGCCGTGCGGGCATCGACCCGCCCCAGTGGCTGCTGCCGAGTGAGGTGGCGATCGCTGGCGAGGGGGACGCGCGCACGGCCACCGAAATCGCCACTGGAAAGCCGGCGGTGATCGGCGATATCGTCAAGATGTCGAAATCCAAGAAGAACCTGGTCGACCCCGACGACATCATCGCCCACTGGGGCGCCGATTGCGCCCGCTGGTTCATGCTGTCGGACTCACCGCCCGAACGCGACGTGATCTGGACCGAAGCCGGCG
>JANOJW010000359.1:0-2047 GCA_031418955.1 Hyphomicrobiales bacterium
TCGACCGCATCGTCGTCAGGAAGGACATCGGCAACCGCTTGGCCGACAGCCTGGAGACGGCCTTGAAGCTCGCCGACGGCCTCGCCACGGCCGAGATGGTGGACAAGCCGTTGCCGAAGGAGGAGACCGAGGCGCCGAACCGATCGAAGAACGACACGCACGAGCGTATCATCTTCTCGCAGCGCTTCGCCTGCCCCGTCTCCGGGTTCACCATCGAGGAGATCGAGCCGCGCATCTTCTCCTTCAATGCGCCGGCCGGCGCCTGCCCGAAGTGCGACGGCCTGGGTACCGAGATGAAGTTCGAGCCCGATTTGGTGGTGCCCGACCACGACCTGTCGCTCGCCGACGGCGCGATCTGGCCGTGGGCCAAGACCGGCCAGACCTCGCCCTACTACGTGCAGACGCTGCGGGCGCTGTCGCTGCACTACAAGTTCGACATGAAGACGCCCTGGGCCAAGCTGCCGAAGAGGGCGCAGGACGTGCTGCTCTACGGCTCGGGCGACGAGGAGATCACCTTCACCTACGAGGATGGCCTGAGAACCTACCGCACCGAGAAGGCCTTCGAGGGCGTGATCGGCAACATCGAGCGGCGCTTCCGCGAGACCGACAGTGAGTGGGTGAAGGAGGAGCTGTCGCGCTACCAGGGCGCGCACCCCTGCCAGGCCTGCGGCGGGCACCGGTTGAAGCCACAGTCGCTGGCGGTGAAGGTCGGCGGCCGGCACATCGGCGAGGTCGGCGCGCAATCGATCCGCGCCGCCAACGACTGGTTCGCCGAGCTGCCGAAGACGTTCACCAAGCAGCAGTCGGAGATCGCCACGCGCATCCTGAAGGAGATCCGCGAGCGGTTGCAGTTCCTCGTCGACGTCGGCCTCGACTATCTCACACTGTCCCGAGCGTCGAGCACGCTGTCGGGCGGCGAGAGCCAGCGTATCCGCCTCGCCAGCCAGATCGGCTCCGGCCTCACCGGCGTGCTCTACGTGCTGGACGAACCCTCGATCGGCCTGCATCAGCGTGACAACGCGCGTCTGCTCGAGACGCTGAAGCACCTGCGGGATCTGGGCAACACGGTGCTCGTCGTCGAGCACGACGAGGACGCGATCCTCACCGCCGACTACGTCGTCGACATCGGCCCTGGCGCCGGCATCCACGGCGGCGAGATCGTGGCGCAAGGCACGCCCGACGACATCATGGCCAACCCGGCATCGCTGACCGGCGAGTACCTGACCGGCATCCGGCAGGTGCCGGTGCCCAAGCAGCGCCGCAAGCCGAACGGAAAGACCCTCAGGGTGATCGGCGCGCGCGAAAACAACTTGAAGGCCATCACCGCCGAAATCCCACTCGGCATCATGACCTGCGTCACCGGCGTCTCCGGCGGCGGCAAGTCGACGTTCCTGATCGACACCGTGTTCAAGGCCGCGGCGCGAAAACTCAACGGCGCGCGCGAGGCGCCAGGCGCACACGAGCGCATGGAAGGCCTCGAGCATCTCGACAAGGTGATCGACATCGACCAGTCGCCGATCGGCCGCACGCCGCGCTCGAACCCGGCGACCTACACCGGCGCCTTCACGCCGATGCGCGACTGGTTCGCCGCTCTCCCCCAGTCGAAGGCGCGCGGCTACGAGGCGGGGCGCTTCTCCTTCAACGTCAAGGGCGGCCGCTGCGAGGCCTGCCAGGGCGACGGCGTCATCAAGATCGAGATGCACTTTTTGCCGGATGTCTACGTCACCTGCGACGTCTGCCACGGCCACCGCTACAATCGCGAGACCCTGGAAGTGAAGTTCAAGGGCAAGAGCATCGCCGACGTGCTCGACATGACGGTCGAGGAGGCCGCCGACCTGTTCAAGGCGGTGCCCTCGATCCGCGAGAAGATGGAGACGCTGGCTCGCGTCGGCCTGCACTACGTGCGCGTCGGCCAGCAGGCGACGACGCTTTCCGGCGGCGAGGCGCAGCGCGTGAAGCTGGCGAAGGAGCTGTCGCGGCGGGCGACGGGGCAGACTTTGTACATCCTCGATGAGCCGACCACGGGACTTCACTTCGAGGACGTGAG
>JANOJW010000360.1:0-5402 GCA_031418955.1 Hyphomicrobiales bacterium
GAGGTCAACATCAAGATCGCACTGGGGCCGGTTGTGGCCGGCGGACGGCTGTCGATCGCCGACCGCAATACGCTGCTCGTGGAGATGGCCGGCGACGTCACGGCGGCGGTGCTGCGCAACAACTATCAGCAGTCGCTCGCCTTGAGCCTTGCCGAGCGGCAGGGGCATGCAGAGCTTGGACCCAATGCGCGACTGATCCGGGCGCTCGAGGCGCGGCGGCTGCTGGAGCGCAGGCTCGAGGCGCTGCCGTCGGATGGCCAGATCGCGGAGCGCGACAAGGCCGGCCGCGGCTTCGTGCGCCCCGAGCTTGCGACGCTGTCGAGCTATTCCAAGATCGCGCTGCTGCACGATCTGCTGGCGAGCAAGGTGCCCGACGACCCCTACATGCAGTGGCTGCTCGTCGACTACTTCCCGCCCGCATTGCAGAAGGCCTTTCCCGACGATCTCAAGCGCCACCGGCTGCGGCGCGAGATCATCGCCACGACGCTCACGAACGGCCTCGTCAACCGGCTTGGCGCGCCGACGCCGTTGCGGCTCGCGGAAGAGGCCTCGCGGCCAGTCGCCGACACGGCCTACGCTTTCATGGCGGCGCGCGAGGTGCTGGGCCTCGCCGACCTCTGGCGGAGCATCGACGCGCTCGACGGGCACATGCGCGGCACCGATCAGCTGGCGCTCTACGAGCGGGTGCGCGAGGTTGCGATCTCCTCGACCAGTTTCTTCCTGCGCGATGGCCAGGCGGTGGCCGACCTGTCGGCGACCGTGACGACGCACAAGGCCGGGCTCGCGGCGCTGATCGAGAACCGGGGGGCGGTACTGCCGGGTCAGGTGCTCGTACGGCATCAGGTGCTCGAGGGCGACATGACCGGTGTTGGCGCACCACTCGACCTGGCGCAACGGATCGCCGATCTCGTGGTGTTCGCCGACGCGCCGCGCATCACGGTGCTGGCCGATGCGTCGCGTGCACGGCTCGTGGACGCAGGCCGGGTCTGGTTCGAGATCGGCGAACGGTTTCACGCCGAGGCGCTGGGCTCGCGCGGCCGGCAGGTGCGCGCGGGCGACGACTACGATCGCCTGGCGATTGCCGGCGCGCTGGACCAGCTCGACGTCGCGCGCCGCGATCTCGCCACCGCAGCGCTGGCGGCGGGAGCCGATGCGCAGGGCCTCACCTCCTTCGTCGATAAGCACGCCGACCTCATCGCGCGGGCCGAGCGGGACTTGGCATCAGCGGCGGGCCTGGGCGCCGTGACGTTGTCCCGCCTCTCGGTCGGCGCGGGTCGCCTTGCGGATCTGGCGCGTGACGTTGTCGACGTTCGCCTGTCAAAGACAGCCTCAGGAGAGCGACGCCGATGACGCCGAAACTCATCCCCACCACCGTCGTCGGCAGCTATCCGCAGCCCGATTGGCTGGTGAACCGCGAGATGCTGTCGAAGTCCGTGCCGCGCGTGCGCATGGACATCTGGCGCATCCCCGAGCCCTGGCTCGAACAGGCGCAGGACGACGCGACGCTGCTCGCGATCCGCGACATGGAGCGGGCGGGGATCGACATCATCACCGACGGCGAGATGCGGCGCGAAAGCTACTCCAATCGCTTCGCCACCGCGCTGGAGGGCATCGATTCAGCCAAGCCCGGCCTCGTGTTCTCGCGCGCCAACCGCCAGACGCCGGTGCCGCGGGTGGTCGGGCGCATCAAGCGCAACGGACCAGTCGAGGTGCGCGACATGGCATTCCTGCGCGCCAACACCGACCGGGTGGCGAAAATCACGTTGCCCGGCCCCTTCACCATGGCGCAGCAGGCGACCAACGAGTTCTACAAGGACGCCGACGAGATGGTGATGGACTATGCGGCCGCCGTGAATGCCGAGGTGCTCGACCTGCAGGCGGCCGGCGCCGATCAGATCCAGCTCGACGAGCCGTGGTTGCGCAACGATCCGGCCGCGGCACGCCGCATTGCGGTCGCCGCGATCAACCGCGCGCTCGAGGGCGTCACGGTGCCGACGATCGTGCACTTGTGCTTTGGCTATGCCGCCGTGGTGCCCGGCGAGACCAAGCCCGTCGGGTACTCGTTCCTCCCCGAATTGGCGGCGACGACGGCGACGCAGATCTCGATCGAGGCAGCCCAACCCAGGCTCGATCTCGGCGTGCTGCGCGATCTGGCGCCCAAGACGGTGATGCTCGGGGTGCTCGACCTGGTCGATCCGGCGCCCGAAACGCCGCGAATCGTCGCCGATCGCATCCGCGCCGCGTTGAAATTCTTGGCCCCCGAGCGGCTGGTGGCAGCGCCCGACTGCGGCATGAAGTATCTGCCGCGCGATATCGCCTTCGCCAAGCTCGCAGCACTCGCGAAAGGCGCCGCGATCGTGCGCGCGTAATTGTTGGCTTATGTTGGGGTTGAGCCCTGCACTTGGCCAACCCCACCACCACACTGGGCGCCTGCGGCTGTCGGGTTTCGGGCGCGCGTGCAGAGCGCCCTCAACCCAACCTACGCGTTCACCTCGCCGGGTGCGCAGCCTTGTGCCGGCCGCACCGCATCGCCATAACGGAAGGCACATCGCCGCCGACGATTCGCGCGAGGCTCGGAACAAAATGAAAACGGATACGCCGAAGGCCATTTTCCTCAAGGACTACAAGCCGTCGCCGTGGCTGATCGAGACCGTACATCTCGACGTGGCGTTGCACCCGACCGAGACGCGCGTCAAATCCAGACTGCGCGTGAAGCCCAACCCGAAAGCGGGAAAGAGCACCAAGCCGCGTCCGCTGGAGCTCGACGGGGAGACGCTGACGCTGAAGTCGGTGACGATCGATGGGCGGCCGCTCGCCGCGAAGGACTACAAGCTCGATGACGCGTCGCTGACGATCAAATCGCTGCCGGCCGGCGGCTGCACGCTGGAGATCGAGAACACCTGCAATCCGGACGCGAACAAGGCGCTGTCCGGCCTCTACCTGTCGCGCGGCATCTATTGCACGCAATGTGAGGCGCAGGGCTTCCGTCGCATCACCTACTACCTCGACCGGCCCGACATTCTCGCCACCTTCACGACCCGCATCGAAGGCGACCCCGAGACAGTGCCCGTGCTGCTCGGCAACGGCAACCTCATCGAGACGGGTAAGCTCGATCGCGGCCGGCGGCACTACGCGGTGTGGAAGGACCCCCACCCCAAGCCCGCGTATCTGTTTGCGATGGTCGGCGGCAAGCTTGGCTCCATCGCCTCGAGCTTCACGACCATCTCGGGGCGCAGGGTCGATCTGGGCATCTACGTCGAGCCCGGCAAGGAGGCGCGCTGCGGCTGGGCCATGGAGTGCCTGAAGCGCTCGATGAAATGGGACGAGGAGCGCTTTGGCCGCGAGTACGACCTCGACGTGTTCAACATCGTCGCGGTGTCGGACTTCAACATGGGAGCGATGGAGAACAAGGGGCTCAATGTCTTCAATGATCGCCTGATCCTCGCCAGCGCCGTCACGGCGACGGATTTCGACTACTTCAACATCGACCGGGTGATCGCGCACGAGTACTTCCACAACTGGACCGGCAACCGCATCACCTGCCGCGACTGGTTCCAGCTGTGCCTGAAGGAAGGGCTGACCGTGTTCCGCGATCAGCTTTATTCGCAGGATCATCGGCCGGCCGCCGTGCAGCGCATCCGCGACGTGCGCATGCTCAAGGCACGCCAGTTCCCGGAGGATGCGGGGCCGCTGGCGCATCCCGTGCGTCCCGACCGCTTCATCGAGATCAACAACTTCTACACCGCGACCGTCTACGAGAAGGGCGCCGAGATTTGCCGCATGATCCGCGAGCTCGTCGGCGACGACGGCTTCCGCGCCGGCATGGATCTCTACTTCGAGCGCCACGACGGTGAGGCGGCGACCGTCGAGGATTTCGTTGCCTGCTTCGCCGAGAGTAGTGGGCGCGATCTGACCCAGTTCATGACCTGGTATGCGCAGGCCGGCACGCCGACGCTCGTCTGCGACCTCAAGTACGACGCCCGCAAACGCACCGCCGATCTCACCATCGAACAGGTGCTCCCCGCGACGCCCGGACAACCGACGAAGAAACCGCTGCATATCCCGGTGAGGCTCGGCCTGCTCGGGGGCAACGGCAACGATCTGCCGCTGGCCCTCGCCAACGGTGCTGAGATCGAGGGGGGGCTCGTCGAACTGCGCAAGCGGAAGGAGACGTTCCGCTTCGTCGACGTACCGGTGAAGCCGGTGCCGTCGCTGCTGCGCGGCTTTTCGGCGCCGGTGAACCTGACGATCAACCAGTCGCCCGCGGATCTCGCGTTCCTGATGGCGCACGACAGCGACGAGTTCAATCGCTGGCAGGCCGCGCAGGACTACGCCACGCAATTGCTGATCGACGGCGTCGCGGCGCATCGCAGCGAGACGGCGGCGCCCGATGCGACGGCGTTCATTGCGTCGCTCAGCGCGATCGTGACCGACACGCGTCTCGATCCCGCGTTCCGCGCGCAGGCCTTGGCGCTGCCGACGGAGAGCGACATCGCGCGGCTGATCGCCCGGGACATCGACCCGACCGCGATCCATCTGGTGCGCAAGGCGCTCGCCAAGCACATCGCGACGAAGCTTGGGCTCGCGCTCGAGCGCATCTATGCGGAGTCAAAGCCGAAGGCCGCCTACGCCCCGACGCCCCAGCAGATGGGCGAGCGGGCCTTGCGCAACGCAGCGCTCGGGCTGCTGACGCTGCGCGGCAAGGCCGGTGATATCGCGCGGGCCGAGAAGCATTTCGAGGCAGCGTCGAACCATACCGACGAGATCGCCGGCCTTGCCGTGCTTTGCGAGGTCAAAGGCCCGGCGCGGCAGTCCGCATTGGACGCCTTCTACGAGCGCTGGAATGGGGACCATCTCGTCATCGACAGCTGGTTTGGCTACCAGGCCGCCTCGTCGCTGCCCGGCACGCTTGGCGTGGTCCGCAAGCTCATGAAGCACCCGCTGATGTCGCTGACCAACCCGAACAAGGCGCGCACGCTGATCGGCGTGTTCGCGGGCAACGCAGTGAATTTCAACCGCGTGGACGGCGCGGGCTACGCGTTCGTCGCCGACCGCGTGCTCGAGATCGATCGCTTCAATCCGCAAGTTGCCGCCCGGCTGCTCACAGCTTTCCGCAGCTGGATGACGCTCGAAAGCGGGCGGCGCGCTTTGGCCAAGACGGCGCTCGAGCGGATCGCTGCGGGGAAATCATTGTCGCGCGACGTCACCGAGATCGTCGGCAAGATGCTCGATTGAAGGAGCCGGGGAGGGAGGCCTCCCCGGATGCCCGGCCTCACTGCATGTGCTGGCCGCCGTTGATGGCGATGTTGGCGCCGGTGACGAAGGCCGCTTCCTCCGAGCACAGGTAGATGATCAGGCCCGCCACCTCCTCGGGTTTGCCGAGGCGGCTCACCGGGATCTGC
>JANOJW010000361.1:0-10590 GCA_031418955.1 Hyphomicrobiales bacterium
CCTGGGTATAGGTCCAGGCGCTCACCATGGTACCCGCGAAAACGGCATTCACGATCGCGAGCAAGATGAGCGGACGCGACCACTTCGTGCGGCTGCTGCGGGCGTCGAGATCATATGAGATCATGGGCTCATTCCGGCAAGAACGATTGCGGACGAATTTCGCGCCTGAAAGTGTCACTCGCATCTTTAAGACGAGAGCGTTAAAGCGGACTTAACACCGTCTCCTTTCTGGTCCGGTCCGTCTCTTTTTGTCGTGGTCGCCGCCCCTGTCCTGGATCATCGCCCGCATGAAGATCGCCACCTGGAACATCAACGGCGTCAGGGCCCGCGTCGACGGCCTGATGACCTGGTTGAAAAGCGCCAACCCGGACGTCGTCTGCCTGCAGGAGATCAAGAGCGTCACGGAAGCGTTCCCGGCGCTGGAGATCGAATCGCTTGGCTACAACGTCGCCGTTTATGGCCAGAAGGGGTTCAACGGCGTGGCACTGCTGTCCAAGCACCCGCTCGAGGACGTCCGTCGCGGCTTGCCCGGCGAGCCGGACGAGGCGCAGTCGCGCTACATCGAGGCGACGGTGTCGGTGGGCGGTGGTGCGGTGCGCATCGGCGGGCTCTACCTGCCAAACGGCAATCCGATCGGCACCGACAAGTTCACCTACAAGCTCGCCTGGATGCAGCGGTTCGAGGCCCATGCGCGGACGCTGCTCGCCAGCGAGGAACTCGTCGTGCTCGCCGGCGACTACAACATCATCCCGACGCCGCTCGATGCCAAGCGCCCCGAGTCCTGGAAGAACGACGCGCTCTATCAGCCCGAATCGCGCGCTGCCTTCCGCCGCTTCGAGGCGATGGGCCTGGTCGATGCCGTGCGCGCGACGCAACCCGGCGCCGGCATCTACACGTTCTGGGACTACATGGCGGGCGCCTTCCAGAAGGACCACGGCATCCGCATCGATCACCTGATGCTGTCACCACAAGCTGCCGACCGCCTCGTCGCGACCGGCATCGACCGCGAGACCCGCGGCTGGGAAAAGCCCTCCGACCACGTGCCGGTGTGGGTGGAGCTGGAGGTGGGGTGAGGGGGGTGCGCAGGAAACAAGGCGCTGGCGGAGCGATCGGGCGCGTCTCCGACACGACGTGAGGGGCGGCAACGAGCATCGAGCGTCGAGGGAACGGACAGGAACCGAGCCAGCCTTGGCCAGATGCAACCGTTGCCGGGGGCGTGCCGTAGGGCGCAATAGCGCGTCCGCCGACCGTTCCATCGCCTCAACGCTCACCGCGCGTATTGCGCCGACCTGCAGCGGTGACCGTCGCGGCGCAATACGCGCGTTCGATGCCGCACGTGTGGAAAGCATGGTGCGCGCGCTATTGCGCCCTACGACGCTGCCGACGACCGCTCCGGCTCAAAACCAGCCCTTGCGGCGGAAGTAGAGGAACGGCACGATCGCCGAGACGACCATCAGTCCGACCGCCATCGGATAGCCCCAGGGCCAGCCGAGTTCGGGCATGTGCTTGAAGTTCATGCCGTAGATCGAGGCGATCAGCGTCGGCGGCATCAGCGCCACCGATGCCACCGAGAAGATCTTGATGATGCCGTTCTGCTCGATGTTGATCATGCCGAGGGTGGCGTCGAGCAGGAACGTGATGCGGTCGGCGAGGAAGCGCGCGTGCTCCGACAGCGAGTGCACATCGCGATGCGCGACATCGATGCGCTGCTGAAGGGCCGCCTCGCCGCCGCGCTCTTTCAGCACGTTTGCCAGGTAGGTCAGCAGCCGGTCGAGCGACAGGGCGCTTTCCTGGGCCCGGCTGTTGATGTCGCCGTCGCGCCCCGCCGCCTTCAGCAGCACGTCGAGGCGCTTGCCGCGCGTCTGCTGTCCGCCCTTGATGTCGAAGACGGCATGGCCGTGCTTCTCGACCTCGTCCTGCAGCCGTTCGATGAGATCGGCGGCGCGATGGATCAACGCTTCGATCAGCCCGACCATGACGTGCGCGGCTGTCCCGCAGGCGGCATCGCGCTTCTCGGTGCGCCCGAGATAGAGCGGAAATGCCTTGAGCTCGTGATAGCGCACGGTGACGAGGCGGTTGGCGGCCAGAATGAAGGTCGCGGTCGTCGTCGCGGGATGGGCCGAATCGATATTGTAGACGACGAACGCCGTCATGTAGTGCGTACCGTTCTCCTTGTAGAGGCGGCTCGATGCCTCGATCTCGCGCGTCTCGGCCCGCGTCGGCACCGCGAGGCCGAGTGCCTGTTCGACGAAGGCGTCCTCCTCGGGCGTCGGGTCGTGGAGATCGATCCAGAGCGTGGTGTCGGAAACGGGCTGCATCCCCTGTCGCGCGATGAGGCCCTGCCCTCCGCTGTCGTAAAGCGTGATCATGCCAGCGCTACCCCCAGTTCCCGGCTCATTCCGTCCTCATTGCCGCTTTGGCTGACACACCGCGTTCTGCAAGATGCCTTCGATCTCGCCGGCATAGGCGCGACCGCGGGCGGACCCGCGCAGCACGACATAACCCGTCAGCTGCGGCACGGAAACCTGGGACGCGGTGGTGTCCGGCACGGTGCCGAGGCTGAACACGCCGAGGAATCGCTCGGTCGCCGGCACCAGGGTGATGGCGAGCTCGAAGCGGCGCAAGTCCTGAGCGGGGATCACGTAGAAGTTGTCGCCGTCGGCGGTGTAGAGGCCGAGCGTCCATCCCCGTTCCGGCAAGGTCGCGGCAATCTCGACGGGACCCTGGCTGACATCGAACCGACAGACGGCGATGCGCTCGTCGGCGCCGATGAACGGAAGCGGCTGCTTGCCGGGCTCGGCGACGGGCAGCACACGCATCACGTTGAGAGGGAGGCCGATGGAGATGCGTTGAAACGCATTGGCGCGGGCGAACTGCGGGATCACCAGCGTCGAGCAGATATGGATCATTCCGCACGCGACGAGCGCGATGGCAAGCGTCTGCCAGCTCAGGCGCCGCGACCAGCTTGGCAGCGACCGGCGTGCGAGCTTGAGATCGGGAAGCTTCAGCGGCATGAGATCCTCCGGATCACCGGCATCTCGATGGTGCGCCGGTCCGCCACCTTCGGCTCCTCGATCGTCATCTGCACGGAAAGTCGGCCGGCCCCGCCGGTCGGGATCCAGTTGCCGGGCCGTGCGCTTCGCGACAGCGTGATGCCGAAGCGTCCGCCGGGCGAGCGCATCAGCGTCGTGCTGTTGTAGCCGTACCGCTCGGCAGGATTGGGGATCAACGCGCCCTTGTCGTCGAAAACCGCCAGGCTCCAGAAGGCCGCGTCGGGCTCGGGCCCCTCGATCACGTACTCGCAGGTCGAGTAGAGCGTCTGGCCGTCGCCGTCGGTGGTCGCCTGATAGGTCTGGGCGAGCACCGAGGAGATCGGCAGCGAGCCGCGTCGCGCGAAGTGCGCCCGCGTGTAGGGATCAGCGTCGGCGCGGCCGGCCGAGACCCAGGTGATCCAGGGTCCGCGCTTCAGCGTGGTCATCGGCGATCCGCGCTCGATCATGTACCAGGACGAGGCGAAGCCGCCGATGACAGCGACCAGGACGAACATGACGATGTTGGCGATCACGGCGTGCGCGGCTCCGGGCAGTGACTGAGGCAGTGACGGTTGTGTCGGTCACTGCTTCGATTTGGTGACCGTGGCAGGTGCGGGCTGCGCCTGAGGCGCATCGGCGCGCTTTTGGCGGGGCTGGCCTGGTGGCGGCGGCGTCGGCTGTTGCGGCGTCGATGGCGTCACCGGCCGGGCGGTGGGCAGGGGCGGCGCCGGCGTCACGGGCGTCAGTGGGGCCGGGGCTGCGGCCGGCGTCGGCGCGCCGCTCGCTGCGGGCGTTGCCGGCGGTTCGGGCTCCGGTGGGGCCGGGATGCCTGCCGCCACGCGCATCGCCTGCGCGACGCGGCGCAGCGTGTTGCGGGTCTGGTCGGGCATCAGGCTCTGACGCCGCTGTGATCCTGTGGCCTGGGCAGCGGCCATCTCGCGGGCGATCTGCGGCTGCAGGCGTTTCTGCTCCTCGATCTTCTGGCGCTCCTCGACCTGGCGGGGATGCAGCGGCAGTCCCGGAATCTGGGGAATGTCCATCGACGCGTGGGCGACCGACATGAAGCCGTGCCAGACGGTCGCCGGGATGCTGCCGCCCGTGACGTTGCCCATCGGACGGTAGTCGTCGTTGCCGATCCAGACGCCGGTGACGTACTGGCCGCTGTAGCCGACGAACCAGGCGTCACGATAGCTCGACGAGGTGCCGGTCTTGCCGGCGGTGTAGGTGAAATCGAGTTGGGCGCGCTTGCCGGTGCCTTCGGTCACCACCATCTGCATCATCTGGTTCATGATCTCGGCGTGGCGGCGCTGGACGACCTGCGGCGTGTCCTGCTCGTGCTGCTCGCGGGTGTAGATCACCTCGCCGCGCGAGTTGGTGATATCGAGGATCGCGTAGGGCGCCGTCAGCTTGCCGCCGTTGGCGAAGGTGCCGAACGCGGCGGTGTGCTGGAGCGGCGTGATGCCGCCGTCGCCGAGCGCCATCGAGCAGGTCTTCTTGACGCCCTGCACGCCGAGGCGCTGCGTCATCTCGACGACGTTGTCGCGGTCGAACTTCAGCGACAGGTCGACGGCGATGGTGTTGTACGATTTTGCATAGGCGGTGCCGAGCGACATGCTGCCGCCGCCGCCGTAGCCGCCGTCGTAGTTCTTCGGACCCCAGTTGCCGCAGGACACAGGTGAATCCCGCACCGTCGATTTCGGGTTGAGGCCGCCGCGCTCGACGGCGTTGGCGTAGACGTAGACCTTGAACGAGGAGCCCGGCTGGCGGCGCGCATGCGTCGCGCGATTGAACTGGCTCTCGCCGTAGTCGATGCCGCCGACGAGCGCGCGCACGGCGCCGTCGGGCTCCATGGCGACGAGCGCGCCGGACTTGGCATTCATCGAGCGGCCCTGCTGGCGCAGCGTGTCGACCAAGGCCTTTTCCGCCTGCTGCTGCAGACCGACGTCGATCGTCGTGCGCGCGGTCAACACGAAATGGCCGCGGCCTTCCGCGACCCGCTGGATCTCCTCGAACGCCCAGTCGAGGTACCAGTCGGGGCTGTAGGGCAGACGGCTCTCGATCGGGCGGGCCGGATTGAGGCGCGCGGCATGCACCTGACCGGCGGTCATGAAACCGGCTTCGACGAGGTTGGAGAGGACGTCGTTGGCACGCGCCCTGGCCGCGCCGATGTCGATGTGGGGGGCGTACTTGGTCGGCGCCTTGAACAGGCCCGCCATCATCGCGGCCTCCGAGAGGTTCACGTCGCGCACCGACTTGCCGAAATAGAACTGCGCGGCCGCCTCGACGCCGAAAGCGCCGCCGCCCATGTAGGCGCGGTCGAAATAGAGCTTCAGGATCTCGCGCTTGGTGAAGCGCGACTCGAGCCAGAAGGCGAGGAACAGCTCCTTGATCTTGCGGGTGAGCGAGCGCTCGGAGGAGAGGAACAGGTTCTTGGCGAGCTGCTGGGTCAGCGTCGAACCGCCCTGTACCGTCTCGCCGGCGCTGAAGTTGGCCGTCAAGGCGCGTGCCGTGCCGATCAGATCGACGCCGAAGTGCTCGTAGAAGCGGCGATCCTCGGTGGCGAGCGTCGCCCTGATCATGTGCTCGGGGATATCATCGAGCGGCACTGCGTCGTTGTGCAGGATGCCGCGCTGGCCGATCTCCTTGCCGTGCCGATCGAGGAACTTGACGCTGTACTTGCCGGTGCCGAGTGCCTTCGACTCGTCGATTTCGAGGAAGGCTGGCAGCGCCAGCGCGTACATGAGCACGAGGCCGCCAGCGAACAGAGTGAAGGCCTCCGAAGCAAGCTCGTTGGTGGCTCGCTTCCAGCCGGAGAGGCGCATGCGGGCGAACAAGCTCGTCGCGGCGTTCCAGCGATCCTGCATCTTGTGCCAGGAGCCAGCGAGGCTCGAGTCGAGCCAGGAGTCGAAGGCGCCGAGCCGAGTCCGGAGCACGCCGCGCCGCTTTTGCCGTGAGAACCAGTCGTTCAAGCCACCGTCTCCCTTCCATGATCCCGGCTGCACATGCGAGAGTACGTCCTCGCCCCACTGCCCAGCCCGGGAACGGGGTCGGGTTCGGCGCCGGACGCCCAAGCCTGCCGCCTCACTTTAGCACCGGCGCGGACAAATGCCGGTTGCGTGATCGTGACGAATCGATGAGACGGCCTGAATGTGGTTATTTATCATCACATTTGGCAGCCCCGCGAGAGGATACTTTGGACAGCGATGAACAGCCCTTCTGGCGCGTGAAGCGGCTCGAGGACATGTCCGAGGGCGAGTGGGAGGCGTTGTGCGACGGCTGCGGCCGGTGCTGCATGAACAAGCTCGAGGACGAGGATACCGGCGAGATTCATCTGACACGGCTCGCCTGCGGACTGCTCGACCTCAAGTCCTGCCGCTGCTCGGACTACCCAAATCGCAAGGAAAAGATGCCCGATTGCGTGCGGATCGATCCGACCAAGGCGCGGGAATTGCCTTGGCTGCCAGAGACCTGCGGCTACCGGCTGGTGGCGGAGGGCCGGGACCTCGCCTGGTGGCATCCGCTGGTGTCGGGGTCGGCCGAGACGGTGCATCAGGCCGGCATCTCGGTGCGCGGCTGGGCGCGATCCGAAAAGGGCGTCAAGCTCGAGCGCTACTGGCGCTACATCGTCGACGACGACGGTAAACCCAAGCGCCTGCCGTGAAGACGCCACGACGAGAGGTGGCCAACGGATCTCAACGCGACGATGCGGAGAGCACAGCGGTCGTCACCGGCTCGTCCAGCTGAGCAGGTCACCCAGACCGGTCAGATCACTTCGTCAGCACGACGAAGTCCGTGCCTTTGCCGGTCTCAGGGCCAATGCCGAAGTCGGAGACGATCAGCGAGGCGCCGGCCCAGAGCCGGTCACCGACGAGCTTCAGCGTCGCCGCCGGTAGCTCGAAGCGGTCGAGCACGGTCGCAGCACTCGACTGCGGCGGTACCGACTGCAGCGCCACCGGCGTCGCCTTGGCCCGCGCGCGCGGATTGTCGGGGTCGACGATCGGCGGACTGCTCGGCAGCGTCACCGCGATCCAGCGCAGCGGCGCACCGACGCCGCCGTCCATCGCCGTGAACACGTGCGTGCCGAGCGGCCGGATCGGCTCGGCGATGCTGATCGGCTCCTCGTGGATCTCGACGAAGCCCTGCCGCACGAACACGCGGCCCTCCTTGCGCGAGACGAAGATCGAGATCGGTTCGAGGCCCCGCGTCGTGGCGCGCACCGCGGCCTGCGCCTGCTCGACGCGGTCCTGCACGGCGCGCAACGCCTTGGCCGCATCGAACGCCGCATCGGAGGCCGCAAGCTCCTGCCGGCGCACCTCGGCGAGCGCCTTGCCGTCGCCATCGAGGCGCGCCTTTGCCGCCTCGAGGCGCAGCCGGAGTTCGGCTTCGGACGCCTCCGATTGCGTGCGCGCGATATCCTCCTGCAGCGCCGCGAGCTCGTCCTCGAGCCGGGCATTCGGCGACACTGCGGCGCGTAGCTGATCGCCGATCCGGTTGGCCTCGGCCGATCGTTCGGCGGCTGCGTCCTGCGCACCTTTCAGCTCGCGCTCGGCAATCGCCAACTCGGCCTGCGCCTGTTGCCGGCGCAGATGCGCGAGCGGATAGGGCGCGACCTCGTCGGGCGGCGGGGCAGGATCGGCTGCGCCTCCCGCCGACGCCGCGACCGGTGTGGCCGCCAGCGCCGTCGCGCCTGGCGTCATCACTGGCATGGGCAATCGCGGGTGAGCGGCTGGCTGCGGCGACACCTCGCCCGGGGTAACGAGGACGCGCATACCGAGCCGCCCGATGCCCCACATCTTCTCGGCAAAGCCCGACGGCATCCGGATGCAGCCGTGCGAAGCGGGATGCCCCGGCACCACGCCCTGATGCAGCGCGATGCCCGACCACGTCAGCCGCTGCATGAACGGCATCGGCGCGCCGCTGTAGATGTTGGATTCGTGATAGCGGTTGCGCTGCAGGATGCTGAAAATGCCGGTCGGCGTCGCATAGCCCGAGCGACCCGACGAGATCTGCGTCGAGGCGACCTGGCCCGACGGTCCGTAGACATTCATGCGCTGGCCGGCGAGCGAGATCACCGCGACCAGCGGCTCGGGCGGACGCTGGGCTGGATCGATGCGTGGCAGGGGAATGGGCTTGGGCGCAGCCACCGGCCGGGGCCGCTCGGCGCGCCGCTCGGCGGCTGAGACACGGCGGTTGATGGTCTCGGCCTGTTTCACGGCGCCGCTACGGCGTGCACCTGACTGGGCGTCTGCCGAATCGGGGATCGCAGTGGCAGCGAGGATCAGGACCGCACAGGTGGCCACCAACCCGGCGCGACCTCTCGCACGGGCACACCGCAGAACTTGACGGCTCGGGATACGCATCAATCCCCCTTCACTGAAAACGCGACCGGACACGACGCTCAATGACGATGTCTCGATAGTGGGCCTGAGCTTACATTAGCCCCCTCGCGGTTGCCGTGCCAACGGGGTCACACCCGTGAGATGATCGACATGCTTACTGCGCCGGGCCGACTTGGTGCGCCGGGCTGACCAATCAGCGATCGCGGCTCTCCATGAACCGCGCCGCAGCCTGAAGGGTCGCCGCCTCGGCACCGAACGGCGCCAGCGCCGCGACCGCTGCTTCGACCGTCTCGCTGAGCCGCGCCCGCGCGGCGTCGATCCCGATCAGCGAGACGAGCGTCGCCTTGCCCGCGCCGCCATCCTTACCGACCGCCTTGCCGACGGCAGCCGCATCGCCGGTGGCATCGAGCAGATCGTCGGCGATCTGGAAGGCCAAGCCCAGGTGGCGGCCGTAGGCGGCCAGCACCGCGCGCCGATCGCTGGACGCACCCGCGCAAATCGCGCCTGCTTCACATGCAAAGCGAATGAGCGCGCCTGTCTTCATCGCCTGTAGCCGCTCGATGTGGGCAACGGTGGTCACCACAGGCTCGCCGCGCTTGTCGGCCGAAAGATCCAACGCCTGGCCGCCGACCATCCCGGCCCGACCGGCGTCGACCGCCAGCAGCCCAATGAGTTCGATCCCCCGCTCGGCCGGCAGCTGAGCACGGGCGATGATCTCGAAGGCCAGTGACAGCAGGCCGTCGCCGGCGAGAATGGCGGTCCATTCATCGAAGGCCTTCCACACCGTCGGCCGCCCGCGCCGCGTCTCGTCGTTGTCCATGGCGGGCAGATCGTCGTGCACGAGGCTGTAGCAGTGCACGCACTCGAGCGCTGCCGCCACATCGAGCGCCGGCCCCGCGGCCCCGCCCGCGATCCGCGCGGCCTCGACCACCAGGAACGGCCGGAACCGCTTGCCGCCGCCCAGCGTGGCATGACGCATCGCCGCGACGAGCCGCTCGGGCGCGCCGCTGGCCTCGGCGAGGATGGCCTCGAGGCGGGCCTCTACCGCGAGCGCCGTCGCCGCCAGCCGCTGCTCGAACATTCAGGCGTCCTCTGCTTGGGATGCTTGCGCCGCCGATCCGGCGGACCGAGTTCCGGCATGACAACGATGTGCCGGGTCGTACAAGTGCGTTCGAATTGCATTGACAATTTGCCGCAGCGGCACCACATTCCAGTAAACCAGAGCGAGGAGGTTAGGAAAATGTCGCCACCGGGCAGTCCTGAGCCGTCCTGCTGGATTGAGATCTGATCTGATCTTAAAATTTCAGGTGGGACGGCAACCAAATTTTCAGTATCGACTGAGCGGTTGTTAGTCGATCGATGTCGTTTGACTTGGCAATACCGGCATGTGTTCGCCGCATCCCGATGGAGTGATAGCGGCCTGTGACCGCAACCTCGTCCTCGACGGACCTCGAAACCAACCGCGCTTGAGTTCGCTTAATCGAAACAGGGCCATCCGCGACGCCTCACGCTGAGCCGTGACGCCGCACACACGGCCCAAAACGGGAGCCCGGTGGGTCAGACCTGCCGGGCTTTCATCTGTGCCTCGCCGACAAGCCGACCCACCCGCCGACCAGTCCCTCAACCAACGGCCGGTCCCGCTCCTGCGATCGCCACATGGTCCCCGTCCACGCGTCCCTCGCCGGGTCACATGCCAGAAAGGGGACATCTCTACTTTGCAGGACGGGGACCTCTGAACTTGGGGCTTACGCAGTGTTGCGCCAACGCAGTGTTGCGCCATCTGGTCAATCGTGGCCTGACGAGGCACACTTGCTCGACGGACCCGCTCGACAGGGCCCTACGAGGGAGGACCGACATGAACTCGACCCCGTTCGCGACGCGGCGCGCGCTGATGGCGCTGACCACGGTGGCGGCGCTTTCACTACCGGCGACGGCCCCATCACACGCGCAGGCCACCTATCCCGACAAGCCCGTTGCGATCGTCATCGCGTGGCCGGCGGGCGGGGCGACCGATCTCGTCGGCCGGCTGGTGCAGGAGAGTTTCCAGAAGGCGCTCGGCGGACAGACGATCATCAAGAACGTGGTCGGCGCGGCCGGCACCATCGGCGCGGCGGAGGTCGCAGCCGCGACGCCGGACGGCTACACACTGCTGCTGACGCCGATCGGACCGATGGTGATCCAGACGCAGCGCATGAAGCTCACGTACAGCCCGGACTCGT
>JANOJW010000362.1:0-3862 GCA_031418955.1 Hyphomicrobiales bacterium
GGATGCCGGCCGTGCCGTCGAGGACTTCGCGAGCGCCGAGGCGTTTCTGGCCGCCTATCGCGCGGGTGGTGAAGCTTGCGTTCTGATCGATGTCAATCTGCCGGGCATGAACGGGATCGATCTGCTGCAGCGGTTGCGGTCCGTGGGCCATCAGTTGCCGGCAATCATGATCACCGGCTATGGCGACGTGGCAATGGCCGTCCAGGCCATGAAAGCCGGCGCCAGCGAGTTCATCGAGAAGCCTGCCGGACGTGTGGAGTTGCTAACTTGTATCGATCGCGCGTTGGAGGAATCGCGCGACGGCAACGCCATCTCCGCCCGGCGCGAGAGTGCCGCAGCGCTTATCGCTGGCCTGACCTCGCGGGAGCGCCAGGTCATGGATCTCGTGCTTGCCGGACACCCGAGTAAGAACATCGCTGCCGATCTTGGTATCAGTCAGCGGACGGTCGAGAACCACCGGGCGTCGATCATGAAGAAGACGGGGGCGAAATCACTCCCAGAGCTGGCGCGGCTGGCACTCGCTGCAAGCGAGAACGGAACCGGTATGCCATCCGACGCCCCGCTCGTAGGAGCGGGCTCATGACGGACGGCAGCACGAGGCTCCCGACAAAGGTTCCCCATGCAGAGTTGCCGACGGGCGGATCATGTCCGACGATAAGCCTCGCAGAGGAGGTCGCCGGCGATTACGCGGACGCGACTTAACGCCTCTGTTGCGAAAGCCTCTATAGCTGACGCCCCTTCGCAAAGGCATCCACTTCGCTCTGCGCTTGTGGCTTTGGAAGTCCATATTTGGATTGCACCTGCGAAACCAGATCGGCGTTGCTCTTGAGATCGGCTATCTCCAGAGTTCTGATTTTGCTCCACCGGGAAGCAATCTCTCCGCGCATGCCAATCTCGCTCGGGCGCAAGGGCCTTGAAAACGGGTTGCATGGATCTCTCCAGATCAATCCATTGAGCTGCAATTGCGAGCGGAACCGATGCGCCGCCCGTTGGGCACTCGGCGGAGAGGCAGATGGATCGAGACGGCAAGCTCGGCTATGGCCTATCTCTGCACTCCTAACGCCGAAAAGCCGACGGGAGGGTGACCGTCGGCTTTTGGCACTCCAGCTCGACGGCGCGTTACTTGACGCGGCCGAGCCAGTCGTCGACGGCCTTGCGGCTCTCGTCCTTGTTGTGGCCGTAGCGCTCCTGGAGCCTGCCTTCGAGCTGCTCGCGCTGGCCGTTGATCGTCGTGAGATCATCGTCCGTGAGCTTGCCCCACTGCTCCTTGACCTTGCCGGTGAATTGCTTCCAATCGCCCTTGATCACATCCCAGTTCATTTGGGTTACTCCATGTAAGCTGCTGCGTCAGATGTTCGAGCGGCGTATCCGCTCGATCTCGGCTTGATCTGGCTTATAGGCCGGCGCCTTCGGATCGAACCTGTCCCAGCCGCCTTGGCTGTACTCGTTGCGCCGCGCGACAGGGTCGATCGGGTTGCTGGCATTCAAGATGGCGTCGACCTTGCCGTTGGGGAGATCGTGCCGAACGGTCACGAGAGTACCGCCGCGTCGAACGGCTTCAGAGTAGACGTGGGCGTCGTCCTCCGACGTGCCCGCGCCGACCAGAGCTCCGATCACGCCGCCGGTTGCCGAGCCGGCGACTGCGCCCAGCGCGGTCGTCGCCAACCAGCCTGCGGCCACGACGGGTCCGAGGCCGGGGATTGCCAGGAGGCCGAGGCCGGCGAGCAAACCTGCTCCGCCACCGACGGCCGCGCCGATACCGACACCTGTCGCCGTTGGCGAGATCTGGTCGACATCGGCGTAAGTTTCGCTCACGTGCTTGTTGGCGACCAGACTGATGTCGCCGGACGGAACGCCGGCCGCTTCGAGGGCGGTGACCGCCCGCTCGGCCTGCGGATAGCTGTCATAGACTTTGCTGAGAGTATGCATGGTTGGTACCTTTCCAGATTGTGGGGATCAATTGGCGACGACGTTGCCCTTGAAATCGATGGCGACGTTGACCTTCTTGGTGCCGTCGGCGGCCGTGCCGCGCCAGACGCCCTTGTCATCCTTCTTCAAGGCCGAGATGCCCGTGAGACCTGCCGCGATCGCGCGATCGGCCGCCTGCACTTCGGTGAAGCTGTTGGAGCCCGGCAACGGCGCGCCCGCTTCAGCCTTGACCGCATCGAAGTGACCCGCCTTGCAGTGCTCGAGAAACGTCGCCTCGAGCAGCTTGCCGTCGACAACCGGCTTCTCGGCGACACGCAGGGAAGCCATGTAGCGCGCACCTTCTGGTGCAGAGAGGACGCCATCTTTGTTGGCGTCGGCCTTGGTCCAGGCGGCGCTGCATTCGGCATCGGTCATCGCCGACGCGAGGGAGGGGAAGGCGAGCGCCGCAATGACTCCAGCGGCGAGTACGAACTTCTTCATGCTGGTTTACTCCAATCGAGTTGGACCCGTCTTGGGTCGTGACCAAGACATAGGCACCGGCCTCGCGGGCCGGACAGCCTCGGATTCTACTCACGAAGATCGAGTGCGCCGGTTCAAGGAGTGACAGCGAGGTCAGGCGGCACGAGCCGGCACGAGCTTGTCGCGGTGGCAGAGGCGGCATCGACAGCGGCATCGTTGTCATCGAATAGGCAATGCGAGGGGCAGCGCACGAACTGAAACGCGCAGATGCGGCGCTCGTCTGATTGAGTTCGGGCGGGCGGACATCGGCTTCGGCGAACTGCTGTCTGGCACTTTCAGATCAATCATTGGCGTCATGACTCGCGTCCCGTCGGACGTGTCTGTGATCGCGACCGTTGGCAGCGCCAACGGGGATCACCGATCGACCGGTGGCCAGCCAGCATCTGCACGTCGCGCAGGCTGGCGCCTGCGCAATGCGCCCGGCGGGCGGTGGTGGTGATGAAGGTTCGGCGGCCCGAGTGCGAAGAGCAGCCTTCGAGCCCCGCCTCGCGGCATATCGTGCCGAAGGCGCGTCTACGCCACGACGCGTCGAACCAGTTGACGATGCTGTTCGGCCGCATCGTACCGCCGCGCAGTGACGGTACGATCACGGAGTCCGGCGCCGCGTGATCGGGCGACTGATGGCGATGCCACGCGATCAGCGCCTTGCGCAGCTTCGGGTGCATGCGAACCCGGCGCCCCGAGCCGCACTTGGCAATCGGCGCCCGCACGACGACCGTTGGCGCCACCTGCCCGTCGGCGTCGAGCAGCATGCCCCAGGTGATGCGCACGGCCTCGAGGATCGTCGCCAGCGGAAACCGGCCCCCCCGTCGTCGCGGGATGGTCCGGAATGGCTTGCAAGGCCTCGAACAGGTTGGCGCGATCTTCGATGGTCTAGCTCATCGGCGAGGCCTGTTCGCGGCGGCGGCGTATGTGGTGAGTTGAATTAGCCTGGTACGTCGAACGGGTTGGATGGGTTGGATGATCGCGTGCTTGCCTTTCTGTCGAGATCCCGCTATCCATCCTATCCGCCGCGCGGCCGCCATCACCTTGCCGGGTAAGGTGGCCAAGGGTAAGTTCCCAATCGCCTTAACCCTTGTTTCGCAAGGCACTAGGGGTCGTAGCTCAGCTGGGAGAGCGCTGCAATCGCACTGCAGAGGTCAGGAGTTCGATCCTCCTCGGCTCCACCAATAAAATCAAATAGTTAACTGAAAATCTCAGGACCATCTTCGATGCCGTTCACGCTGGGTTCACGCAGCGGGATAGCGTTTCGGCGTGTAGGCATGTTCAAGTGAGAGGCTGCACCGGCCGATTGGCCGGCGCAGCCTCTCACTGATTGGGTCTCCGCTGGCTACCCAAAGAAGTGAAACAAGCCAGCGAGGCCCGTGGACGCAGCAAGCGCAACCAGGATCGCCTTGATCAGTTCATCGCGCAC
>JANOJW010000363.1:0-6142 GCA_031418955.1 Hyphomicrobiales bacterium
CGGCCATTGCCGGATTGCGCAACACAACTCACGAACAGACATCACAAGCACCTCCCTGACATATGCCCTTTCCAAACTGAAGGGCGGCCAAGCATCCGTACGGGTGAAAGCCTCGACCGCAGTCTGAGACTATCGCATTCACTTGCGTTGCAGACCATTAGCCGCGCCGAAAATGCAGAGAATTTACCTTTTGTTGCAAGCTCGACACGGACCGTGCTCCCGCTTGCGGTGCATTCAGGCACGATCGAACGTGCGTCCGGACACGAGTTTCGATGGCGTCAGATCGATCCCAGATTGTGCAGCCTTCTCAACTGACTGCAGACTGCTGCCGCCCGACGCGCCATTGAGTCGCCCGGCGGGCCCAAGGCAGCGGATCGCGTTGGCAGGGGTGGAGGGCTTGGTCTATAAGACGCTCGTGATTTGCCGGGTGAGGAGGGTGCCAGGCTGAAGCCAGGCACCTACTCCTGCCGTTGCATCGCCATGATTGCTCCCCACATGCGCAAGGATGATGCGGACCCTTTGGCTCACCCTTCTTGCCCTGTTTCTGCTGCCGCTCGCGACGCACGCGATCTGGTGGCAGTTGCAGGACCATCCGCGCTCGTGGTCGGAGGCCAACTGGTCGTCGGCCGGCATCCTGCCGCCGCCAGCTGCCCGCCCCGAGGCGATCGTGCATGTGCTGGCCGGGCGCGCGGGTCGCTGGAAGGGCATCTTTGCGCACCACACCTGGGTCGTCGTGAAGCCGCGCGGGGCGAGAGCCTACACGCGCTATGACGTGGTGGGCTGGGGCCGGCCGCTGCGCGTCGACGCCTATGCCCCCGACGGCCGCTGGTACGGCGACACGCCGAAGATCCTGTTGACGCTCACGGGTGCGGAGGCTGAGCGCGCCATCCCGGCAATTCGCCAAGCCGTGGCCAGCTATCCGTACTCCAGTCAGGGCGCTTACGTGATCTGGCCGGGACCAAACTCGAACACCTTCATCGCCGCGCTCGCCCGCGGCGTGCCCGAGCTTGCACCCGCACTGCTGCCGACCGCGATCGGCAAGGATTTCGCGGGCTGGCCGCTGTATGCCGGCCGCGCGCCGAGCGGCGGCGGCGTGCAGGTGTCGCTCGGCGGCCTGCTCGGGGTGACGGTCGGCTGGGTCGAGGGCATCGAGGTCAACGTGATGGGCCTCGTCGTGGGCCTCGACGTGCGGCGGCCTGCGCTCAAGCTGCCGGGCTGGGGACGCGTCGGGCTCTGGCCTTAGAGCCCGCCGCTCAACGCCCGATCACCTTGAAGGACTGCAGAAAGCGGCGGGCGGCCGCCTCGTCGCCGTCCTTCGCGTAAATCGCCATCACCTGATAGAACCACTTGCCGACTTCGTAATAGCGCGCCTCCGCCCGCATGGCGCCGTCGAAGCAGTCGCGGCCTTTGAGCTCGCGCCCCCGCCCGCCGCCGATGGGCATATCGGTCTCGGGCTCCGTCGCCTTGCATTTCAGCGTCGCGAAGCTGCCCTTGATGCCGGCGTCGAAATTCACGACATCGGCGTTGTGCTGCGCGCCGACGATGTAGATCGCCCTTGCCGTCTCCTGCAGATGATGCGTGCTGCGCACGACGCGGCGGCGCGATTGACCGTCGAGCGGCACCGGCTCGCTGCGCACGGGGCCGGAAAATTCGATCTCGAAGCGGTCCTCGGCGAAGGTATGCTTTTTCCAGTCGACGGCCCCGTCGGCAGCCGAGAGCGAGGGCGCTCGTTGCTGTTGCGCGACGGCCGCTGTGCTGACGAGCGCAACGGTCGCGGCAAGCAACGTCCGGCGGAGCGAACGCAGCATCATGGAAGCCTCCTGTACCCGGTTGTCATCATAAGCGCTGCGAACCGCGCCGCATATCCGCCGTGCACCGCGCTCTGGATTGCCTGTGGACGCGCAACCAGTAACACTCGGTCCCAGGTGCAGACCCGGAGACCCGCCAGCTCATGCTAACCGACACCATGCCCGACACGTTGTTTCTTCCCGAGCGGGCGGGCCTTGCGATCAATTGCCTGCTCGGCTGCCTCAATCGGGAGAAAGACCATCTTCCCTACTGCCTCACCGACCTTACCGGGTCGCCGCCGCGCATGGCGCATACTCAGTTCGACTACTCGGATCACACCGCCCGCGTCATCGACGCGCTGTTGCTCGCCCGCGCCCTCACCGGACGCCATGACGGCAACGACGAACTCGCGGCCCTCGAGCGCCTCCTCGCACAGGGGTTCGGGGCGGATGGTCTCCACTATACGCCCGACAACCCGTGGAGTTTCCGGCACGCCAACATGCACTATCAGCGCTCGGTGATGAACGCACTGCTCGCCATGGCGCTGGTACAGGGTTCGGACGTTGCCCGTGGCCGCCTGGTGGCGCTCGCCAAAGGCCTGATGGACGTCTCGATCAAGCGCGAGGGTTTTGCCTATTTTCCAGCCGTCGAGCGGCTGCCCGACGGCTGGCCCAGAGGCGACTGGGGCATCCTCGGGTTCGGGGTCGACCCAGCCAACACCAACGGCCGGCTGCTGTTCGGATTGTCCCGCGCTTTCGAGTTCACCGGCGACCTCACCACGCGCGATCTCGCCGTCGCCTATGCGCGCCACGTGATGGATCATTCGAGCGCCTTCCTACCGGACGGCAGCTTCGCGACCGGCATGGAGTTTCGCGAGGGCCACTTCCACAGCCGTGCCGTGACCATGCTGGGCGTCATCCGCTACGGCTATGGCCTCCGCGACGCCCGTGCACTGGCCTGGGGCCGCAAGGTTTTCGATAGGGCGCTCGCTTACGGCACTACATTCGGCTGGTTTCCCGAGCGGCTGGTCCGGTCGGGCGCGCACGGCTGCGAAACCTGCGCCATCGTCGACATGATGGAGGCAGCGATCTGGCTCGCACGGGCGGGCTGGCCCGAGTACTGGGAGACGGCAGAGCGGTTTTTGCGCAATCAGCTGATCGAACAGCAACTCGTGAGCCTCGACGGTCTCGAGACAACTACGGGTGCCGGACAGGACCCGGAATGGGAGACCACACGCAATGTGGCGCGCCGCTCGCTCGGCGGCTTCGCCGGCTGGGCACAGCCCAACGATCTGTTTTCGAAGGTCATGCACAAGTGGGACCTTTATACCTGCTGCTCGGCGCAGGGCGTGCGCGGCCTTTTCAATGCCTGGACCAACGCTGTCTCGGCCGCGCCGGGTGAGATCCGCGTCAATCTGCTGATCAACTCGATGAGCCCGACCGCGACGGTGCGGAGCTGGCTGCCCGATGAAGGGCGCATCGAAGTGGTCCCGAGGTCCGCCGGCGACGTTCTGCTGCGCATACCAAGTGGCACTGATCACCGCGTCATCGAGACAAGCATCGACGGAGTTCGGCGTGAAGCCTCGTTCGTCGTGCCGGGCTACGCGCGCGTCGCCGACGTGCCGGCTGGCGCGACACTCTCGTTTGCCTTTCCGCTCGCAGAGACGACCAGCATCGAACACGTGCTCGACGTAGCGTACACGGTTCATTGGCGCGGCAGCACGGTCATGCGCATCTCGCCCGGCGGCACTCGCGCGCCACTCTATCGCCGCAGCATCAGGACCGGCGGCGTACCCATGCGGGAGCGGCAGGCGCCCGAGATCGGGTTCCACTTGTGACTCCAAAGCCGGAGCTCCAGCAACCGGCTATCACGCGGGCTTTTTCCAGGACGCCAGCGCGGCCAGGTCGGGAAGGGGCCGCGCCGTCTCGGGGTCCGAGGCCATCGCCTCCTCGAGCGCTTTGGCGATGCTGAGCACCTTGATGTCCGCTCCGCGCGGGCCGATGATCTGGATGCCGAACGGCAGGCCGCTGTCGTCGCGCCCGCAGGGAATCGCGCACGCGCAGCACAGCGCCATGGTCGGCGCATAAGCGAGCGCCAGCCAGCGCATATAAGTCGGCATGCGTTCCCCGTCGATCTCCTCGACGTAGAGCTGCGCGTGCGGGAACGGCGAGACGGAGGCCGTCGGCGTGATCAGCACGTCGTAGTCCTCGAAGAAGTCGAGCACGCGCTTCATCAGGTTGTGCTGCTCGACGAAGCCGCGGCCGATCTCGGCGGCGGTAAACTGCAAGCCCCGCTCCGTATTGTCGATCACGTTGTGGTCGAGCAAGTCACGGTGCTTGGCGAGCTTCTCCTGGTGCGAGGCCACGAAGGCGAGCCCGCGATGCACCTCGAAGATCTCGTGAATGCCAGAGAAATCGGGATGCGCGTCCGCCGGGTGGCCTATGTGTTTGCCGAAGATCTTGGATTTTTTCTGAAACACCCGGCGGATCGCTTTGGACACCGGACACTGGCCCAAATCGAGGGAGATGGCGGCGCGTACGGTGGCAAGGTCGGCCGGGCGTAACGCCTCATCGTTCTGCGCGATCACCGAGTACGGGTCGGCATCATGCTGGCCGACCTGCGCCTGCAACAGCAGGAACGCGTCCTGCACCGTGCGACCCATTGGACCGAGCACGCCCCAAGGAATGAGGCCCGCCGCGCGATCGGGCGCCGGCACCACGCCCACCGAGGGGCGGAACCCGACGATGCCGCAGAAGGCCGACGGCGTGCGCAGCGAGCCGCCGTAGTCGGAGCCGGTCGCGAGGGGCATCATGCCGACGGCGAGGGCAGCCGCTGAGCCGCCCGACGAGCCAGCCGACGTCAAGACAGGGTTGAACGGATTGCCGGTGGCGCCGTAGACCCGGTTGCGCGTGTTGGCGCCGGCGCCGAACTCGGGCGTGTTGGTCTTAGCGTAGATGTTGGCGCCGGCCATGCGGACGTCGGCGACCATGGGAGAGTCCTCTTTCGGGACGTGATCCTTGAAAATCAGCGAGCCCCAGGTGGTGCGCAGTCCGGCGACTGGCTCTAAATCCTTCACGCCGACCGGCAACCCGTGCAAGCTCTTGAGAAAGTCGACCTTCATCACCTGAGCTTCGAGCTGCTTGGCCGTCTTGCGCGCGAGTTCCTCGTCCTGCGCGACGACGGCGTTGATGGCCGGGTTGATGAGTTTCGTGCGCTGCAAGCAGCTCTCGACGAGTTCGACGGGCGACAGTTTCTTCGCGCCGATCAGCCGGCGGGCCTCGACGGCTGTGAGATCGCAGGGTTCGGTCATGGCGTCGTGTCCTTCAGGCGCGGATCCAGTCTGCACACCGCAGGATGGCTCATCCCTCCGGTTCATGCCAGCATGGCACCATGGTTTCCCACGCCCTCGCCCATCGCCTCGCCCGGGGCCTGCCGTTCTACTACGGCTGGGTGATCATGGGTTGCGTCGCCTGCGCCTGCCTGTCGCGCGCGGGACCAGCCGTCGCCACGCTGTCGATGTTCGTGACGCCGATGACGGCGGAGTTCGGCTGGTCGCGCACGGCGATCTCAGGCGCCGTCTCGGTCGGCGGCGTGCTGGCGGCGATCTTCTCGCCGATGATCGGCAGCTATCTCGACCGCCAGGGCCCTCGCCTCGTGCTGTGTCTCGCCGTGATCGCCACCGGCGTCACGCTGATGGCGCTGTCGAGCATCACCTCGATCGTCGGTTTCTACCTGCTCTACTGCGTCGCGCGCATGAGCTGGGCTGGCCCCTACGACCTCGGCATCCACGGCGCGGTCTCCAATTGGTTCGTGGCGCGGCGCGCGTGGGCTGGATCGCTCGCCCAGCTTGCCCAGACGGTCGGCCTCATCATCATGCCGTTCATCGGCTTCTCGATGATCGAGCGATACGGCTGGCGCACGGGCTGGCTGGTGATCGGCATCATCGTGCTGGCGATCGGTTTCCTGCCGACCTGGCTGCTGATGGTGCGCCGGCCCGAGGACATGGGGCTGCTGCCCGACGGCGCGAGGCCCGTCACCCACACGGCAGAGACTGGTTCGTCACAAGGCGCCGAGCCTGAGCCCGCCTACTCGCGCGCCGAGGCGATGCGCACGCCGGCGTTCTGGCTGCTGTCGCTGTTCACCGCGCTGATCTATCCCGTGCAGGCGGGCATGAGCCTGCATCAGGCCGCCCACCTGATCGAGAGCGGCATTGCGGCGGCCAGCGCGGCGTTTGCCGTGAGCCTGTTCACGCTGTCTTCGGCGATCGCTGGGTTCAGCGTCGGTATGCTCAACCGTTTCGTCAGCGTGCGGGTAGCGCTGTGCGTGTCGGGGCTGTTGCTCGCGGCGAGTGCTG
>JANOJW010000364.1:0-16087 GCA_031418955.1 Hyphomicrobiales bacterium
CACGAACATATCGCCGACACCCGGCTGCCCCTTCAGAGACAAGTATCGCCGATACTGCTCGAAAATCAGCCCGTCGGCATCGAGCACGACACGGCCGCGCCCCACCAGGACCTTCAATCGCGCAATGCAAGCGAGCTGGCAGTCCACGGAGGCGTGTGTTCGCTTGCCATTGGCCACGACGGGCACATTCGTATCCACGATGCTTGCGCTCATTCCGCAGCTCTGCTGCGGGCTCGGCGTTTCAAGGCAGCGGAGTGGATGGCCGCGATCTCGCCGAACTCGTCACCGAAGAATTTTTCCGGCCAGTTCTCGATGTGCCCGAGTTCGTTGAGTTTGAGCGGCGCGAGTTTGGAGTGACCCTTGTCGATGGAGCAGAAGTAGAGCCGCGCCATCTCGGCTGAGACTGCTTCTTCGGCGATGCGTCGTTGCAGTCGCCGCAGCAGATGCTCGCTGTGGCTTTCCAAGATTACCTGCACACCTCGATACATGGCAGCGTGAATCAATAAATCCGCCAGATTGGCCTGAACTCCCGGATGCAGGTGGATTTCCGGCTGTTCGAGGATGACCGTCGACCCTTCCGGGACGTAGTTCAGGAGCACGATTGCCGGAAGCACTTGAGAAATACCAAATCCGACGTCCGTGATCAGCGCCTCGGGAGAGTGTTTGTCGAGCCGGACCCAGGCACGATAGAGGTTCGAGCCCTCACCGATCTCCTCGATCCTGAATTCCTCGATCAAGCCCAGCTCCTTGAGCCAATGCGCCACTATCTCTTCGAATGGCAGTCGCTTCCCCCCTTTTTTCAAGTTGAGCTTGTCGCCTGCGGCCCGGGCCGCCAAAATGGCTTCCACCACCTGCCCTCCCTGGCGGCCAACATCGGTCGGTCGCGAGCCGGCCCATCCGTACTGCCGTTTCGGGTACTCCCGTAGAGGGCCGAGGTGGTAGATCCGATCCATCTGGGCCTCATAAGAGGCCTCCAACTTCGCTAAGAGATCGGCATTCTGGAAGTTAGTTTTTGCCAGGTCCGGAAAGGCGTACGACTTCATCGGCCCTGGTAACGTTGGGGGGCGACCCACAATACGCTTGAACTCGAAATCCACCGCGTCGGAAGCCAGCTCGAAGCCTTTGTCCTTCTGGCGCAGCATATAGCGGTAGTTGCCGACTTCGTAGGTGATGTGTCGGCATTTCAGCTGGTCTCGCGCCACCCCCACCGCTGCATCTAGTCCGATCGTCGATGGCTCATCGCGCAAGTTCAGTGCTGCTCCTGCGTGTAACGGCTCGGCTTGCTCCCATACGATGTTCCAGTGCACATCCCGCTCGGCCTCGTGCCGGTAGACCATATCGCGAAACGTGCCTAAATTAACCGGAGTGCGGTCGTTGCCCAAGTCCAAAGCCAAGCTGCGGTCCGTCGCATCTTTTGTCTGCTTCAGGAGCAGCAAAAACTGCAGCAAGCTCGACTTGCCCGAGCTGTTTGTGCCGAACAGTGCCGTGATCGGGGCAAGCTCAAGTCGGGCGTTGGGCCAACTCTTGAAATTCTCGATGACCAAGCTCTTCAGCACGACGCACCTCTCATACACCACCCACCTGCGCGCGATGGCGCAGCCTGTGGTCGGCCAGCACCAGCGCCATCATCGCCTCGCCGACGGGCACCGCGCGGATGCCGACGCAGGGGTCGTGGCGGCCCTTGGTGAGGATCTCGGTCTCGGCGCCGTGGCGGTCGATGGTGCGGCGCGGCGTGAGGATCGACGAGGTCGGCTTCACCGCGAAGCGCACGATCAGCGATTGCCCCGTCGAGATGCCGCCGAGGATGCCGCCCGCGTGGTTCGACAGGAACTGCGGCTCCCCGTCTTGCCCCATGCGCATCTCGTCGGCGTTGTCCTCGCCGGTGAGGCTGGCGGCCGCGAACCCGTCGCCGATCTCGACGCCCTTCACCGCGTTGATGCTCATCATGGCCGAGGCCAGATCCTGGTCGAGCTTGCCGTAGATCGGCGCGCCCCAGCCCGGCGGCACGCCGTCGGCGACGACCTCGATCACCGCGCCCACTGACGAGCCAGCCATGCGCACGCCATCGAGATAGGTCGCCCACTCGGCAGCCGCCGTCGCATCGGGGCAGAAGAATGGGTTGCGGTCGACCTCGTCCCAGTCCCAGCGGTCGCGGTCGATGGCGTGCGGCCCGAGCTGCACCAGCGCGCCCCGGATCGCCACGTCCCCGATGACCCGCCGGGCGACGGCGCCGGCGGCGACCCTCGACGCCGTCTCGCGCGCCGACGAGCGTCCGCCGCCGCGATAGTCGCGGATGCCGTACTTCGCCCAGTACGTATAATCGGCGTGGCCGGGCCTGAACTTCGCGGCGATGTCGCCGTAGTCCTTTGAGCGCTGGTCCACATTGTCGATGTGCAGCGCGATGGGCGTGCCGGTGGTCACCTGGCGGCCCTGGTCGTCCTGGAACACGCCCGAGAGAATGCGCACGGTGTCGGGCTCGCGGCGCTGGGTGGTGAACCGCGACTGGCCGGGCCGCCGCTTGTCGAGGAAGCCCTGGATCCACGCCTCGTCGAGTTCGAGGCCAGGTGGGCAGCCGTCGACCACGCAGCCGATCGCGACCCCGTGGCTCTCGCCCCAGGTGGTGAACCGGAACAGGTGACCGAACGCATTGTGCGACATGCCAGAGATCCTGGGCAACGATCCTGGGCAACGATCCAACGCAGCGAGCCTGCGCGGGGCTGCGCTTGCGACGGCCGTGCGCCACGATCTGCTTAGCCGCCGCGTTGCCGCCGCGCAACAATCCGATGGAAGAAGCGTCTCGCCTCGATTCGCAAGCTGCGTCAAGGCCCAAGCCTGTGCGTGACAAGCGAGCGTTCCCGACTTTATGACTTCAGCTTGTGTACTGCGTGATTCTTCCCACCAACAACCGAAAGGAAGAACTATGCGCAAAACGGCATTCGCGCTCATTGGCGCGGCGGCGTTCGCGTTTGGTGGCATGGCCGCTCCGGCGGATGTGCTCGCCAAGACCAAGCCGAAGACGACCAAGGTCCTCGTGAAGAAGGCCGAGAAGAAGCCGACTGTCACGCTCGCCAAGTACCAGGCGAAGTGCAAGCCCGGCCAGAAGTGGAACGCGACCGCGTCCCTCAACACCGGCGCCTGCGAGAAGCCGGCGAAGGTTACGAAGCTCAAGGTCAAGAAGGCTGCCCCCAAGGCCGCCCAGAAGCCGGCTGAAAAGCCGGCTCAGATCAAGAAGACCGGTTGAGCGTAGTCACACAGCGTTTCTGTACAAGGTCGACGGCGCGCGGCTCACGATTGAGCCCGTGAGCGGCGCAAGGTCTGCTTTGCAATTGGAGAGCCGGGGCGACCGCTGCCCTGGCTCTCTTTCTCGTTTCAGGCCCCAGCTCCCGGTCGGCTCGATCCCAGCGTCCATCTCAGGTTGCATCAACGCCGCATTTGCAGGTTCCGCACGGTTCCCAGCTGCGCTATACTGTGCGCGAGAAACCCGGACCCAGCCGCATGTTGACGCGTATCAGCCAGCTGCTCAACGCCCTTCTCGTCGGCGCCATCGTGGCACTGCCTTTCAGCGATCCCGCCATGACCGGGCTAATCGCCAGAGCCGAGCCCGGCGCCGAAGGCGGCGCGCGAGAGGCGCCCAAGCTCGACGGCCGCCTGCCGGCTGCCATCCCGCTCGCCGCGATGCCGCAGCCCACCCCGCCGCCACCGGTCGAGGGCCGCACCGACGCCCTCGTGCCGCCCCTGATCCGCAAGAGGCCTCAGCCGGCGCCGACCTCGGTGCCGATCGTCGCGGCGCCGGAGAAGAAGAAGTCGGCCGTCGCCCCGGTCGTCGCCAAGGGTCCGGCAGCCGTGGCCAAGGGCGCAAAACCGGCTGCCCCCAAGCCAGTGACCGCACAACCATCGGTACAGCCCGCCTCCAAGAAAGCCGCGCCGGCCGGACGCTCGAGCCTTGGTGGGCCGAAGAGTTTGAGTGGTCCAAAGCCGTCGGCTGCCTGCGCGACCGGCATGACGTTCGACAGCCGGCTGTTGAAATGCGTGACGGGTGCCGCTCCCCACGCAACGCCGAAGGCTCAGCGGGCACCGGCGGCCGCGTTACGCCCCGCCGCCGCACCGACCGCCGCTGCGACGACCAAGCGCTGAGCGGCAGCTCATAGCCAATCGATCGCACCGGCGCGCACGATCATCACGCGATCCTGTGGCACCTCGAGTTCGGCGATCTGCGGCTTGGGCAGATCGATGACAAGGCCACGCAGCGCCCGGCTCACCGCGCCGTGAGCCGCAACCACGGTGTCGCCCCGCACCTCGACCAGCCATCCCGCGATCCGCTCCGACAGCAATCGATAGCTCTCGCCACCCTGCGGTTGCCAGTTCCACTTGTCCTTGTCGCGCGCGGCAAACCCGGCGGGATCGGTGGTCGGCAGTTCGCTCCAGAGCTGCCCTTCCCAGTGGCCGTAGTTCTGCTCCATCAGGCGGTCGTCGCGACGGAAGGCATCGGGCTCGAGCCCCATCTCGCGCCGCGCGATGGTCATCGTCTCGCTTGCCCGCGACAGGGGGCTCGCGACATAGTCGAGGCCCGCGAGGACGTTGGCGCCCAGATGCGCCTTGAGCTTGGCGCCGTTGCCCGCCGCCTGGCCGCGTCCCTTGTCGTTCAGCGGAATGTCGGATTGGCCCTGATAGCGCTGGACCGCGTTCCAGTCGGTCTCGCCGTGGCGCAGGAAGTAAATGGTCACGCCCTTCGCCAGCATCAGGACCTCACGTCGAGCACGAGTTTGCCGTTGTTGCCGCTGGTGTAGAGCAGATTGAGCGTGGCGACGAAGGCATCGACCCCGCCACCGCGCACGTCCTCGCGCAGGACCAGCCGCCCCTCCGTGTGCCAGCGGCCGAGCGTCTCGACGGCCTCGGGGATGCGCCGCGCCCAGTCGGAGACGATCAGCCCCTGCACCTTGAGGCGTTGGGTGAGGACCGCGCGGAAATTACTCGGGCCTGGCGCTGCGGCCGTCGCATTGTACCCCGAGATCAGCCCGCACACGGCGACGCGGCCGAACACGTTCATCTGCGGCAGGATCGTATCGAGGATCTCACCGCCGACGTTCTCGAAGTTGACGTCGATCCCCTTCGGGCAGGCAGCCTTGAGGCGTTGGGCGAGGTCGCCGGCCTTGTAGTCGATGCAATCGTCGAAGCCGAGCGTCTCACGCACGAAGCGGCACTTCTCAGCGCCCCCCGCAATGCCGATGGCGCGCGCGCCCTTGATGCGGGCGATCTGGCCGACCACCGAGCCCACCGCGCCGGACGCCGCCGACACCACGACCGTCTCGCCGGCTTCCGGCTGCCCGATTTCGAGCAGCCCGAAGTAGGCGGTCCATCCAGGCATCCCGAGGCCGCCGATCCAGCGCTGGAGGGGGGCCACCGCGAGGTCGGCCTTGATCACGCGTCGGCCGTCGGAAATGGCGTAGTGCTGCACGCCGAACACGCCGGCCACCGGCTGGCCGACCGCGAACTCGGGGTGGTTTGAGGCATCGACCACGCCCGCCCCATAGGCCCGCATCACCTCGCCGATGCCGACCGGCGGCATGTAGGAGCGCGTATCGTTGATCCACCCGCGCATCGCGGGATCGAGCGAGACGTAGTGCACACGGACGCGGAACTCGCCAGGGCCGGGCACCGGCACGGGCGCATCCTCACGCGCGAAGCAGTCGGGCGTGACGAGGCCGGGTGCGGGTCGGCGCACCAGCTTGATCTGAGCGTTGCGGGTGGTCATGAGCATCAACCTCGACACCGGGGAAACCTGACGCCAAGTCCTACGCAGATTTCCGCGCCTGAGCAAATCGGCGCAATGGGCGTCTCATCGCGTCCTCACACTGGCAGCCAGCGATATCGCCCCGTCACCCGCCAACTTGCGAGAATGTCCCCCGCCCGGGTGCCCGATCCGATGTTGTGGATGACGAGACGCCGCGTGCCGCCTGCAACCTTCTCCTCCGAAACAATGCCGATGTGCGGGGGGGCTGATCGCGCCACGCCCGGTGGCGACAGCTCCTGGGTGACGAGATCGCCTGGCTGCCAATCGGAGTCCGACGACGGCGCGGGCACGGCCAATTCCGCACCTTGACGCGTCAAGAACACGCGCAGGTTCGGCACGCGCCGGTGATCGATGTTGGCGTCGGGACCCTGCAAGCCCCATCGCGTCGGATAGCGCGCGAAATCTGCCCGCATGTCGGCGTTGACCCGCGCCTGCAGATCCATGCCGAAGGCGTCGCGATAGGCGCGCACCACGACGTCGGTGCACACGCCCCGCTCGCGGGACACGTCGCCGCCCGGATACGGCAGCTGGACGTAGGCTGGATCATAGATGGTGGTCACCCCGATCTGCGCGCGCGCCGCCGCAATCAACGTCTCGGCACGCGCATCCGCGGTCCGGGACGCTGGCTGTGCACGCAGCGGCACGGCGATGCTTGCGGTCAATCCAGCCGCCAGAAACATTCGCCGATCGACATGTCTCAGCGCTGCACTCAAATCACCAACCCTCACGCCACCAACCCTCACGCCACGCGGTCGCTCTCAGCGACAGCCTCGCCGCGCGCGACGGCGGCGATGTTCGCAAACATCCGCCGCACCGTCGGCTCGAAGGTATCGGCGGTGACCGCTGCCAGATGCGGCGTCAGCACGATGGTGTCGAGGCCAATCAGCTCACTCGTTGGAGGCAACGGCTCGACCGAGAACACGTCCATCGCCGCACCACGAATGGTTTTTGCGCGCAGCGCCGCCGCCAGATCCGCCTCCACCACCACGCCGCCGCGCGCGACATTGACGAGGATTGCCGACGACTTCATCGTCGACAGCGCGCGCGCATCGATCATGTTCTCAGTCTGCGGCGTCAGCGGGCAATGCAGCGACACCACGTCGGCTTCACGCAGCAACTGTGGCAATGTCGTGTGCATGACGCCGAGTGCTGCCGCCTCGTCGGCCTTGAGCGGCGTGCGCTTCGTATAGAGGATGCGGCAGCCGAAGCCCTTCAACAGCCGCGCCACGTTCTGCCCGATGGCGCCGAGCCCGACGATGCCGACCGTCTTGCCCGAGAGCTGATACGTCGGATCAGGCAGCGTGCCGATGCCGCGCCATACGCCCTGCTGCAGATGCAGATTGCCATAGGCCTGGAACCGCAGCGTCGAGAGCATCAGCCCGATCGTGTACTCGGCAACCGACAGCGCATTGCTCCCCGTCGTGCGCGCGACCTTGATACCGAGCGCGCGAGCCGCATCCAGATCGAAGTTGTCGACGCCGACGCCCCACTTGTGCAGCAGCTTCAGTTTCGTCGCCGCGCGCAGCACCTCGCCCGGCACCGCCACTTGCGCCGAGATCGCGAAATCGGCATCGCGAATGAGCGCCTTCATCGCCTCGATGCCGGGCTCGGTCGCATGCGTGATCGCAAAACCCGCAGGCAGGTAGGGATGCAACCGCGCCGCCCGCGACGCAGGCGTCGGGTCGAGCAACGCGATGGTGTGGGTCTGGCTCATAGAGATCTCAATCAGTTCGTCGCTGGTCGTACGCAATTGTGCATACCATCGCCAGATCGGCGCTCCCCGAGTGTGGCGGTTACGGCTTAGGCTGGGATCTCTTCTTGCGATTGGACTTGGGCATCGGCGCTGCCGGTTTTTTGGCCCCCTTTGTCGTGATTTCGGCAAAGGCCTTCTGCAAGGCCTTCACGTCAAGAAGGTCTTGGTCACGGCCGGCGGCAAGTTTCGCGGCAATCAGGTCGTCGCGTGAAATGAAGTGCGCCTTTAAGCCTGTCGCATCATCGATCACAAGTGTTTCGCGGTTGCTCCATGCAGCGTCGAACGTAACGCCAGGAATTTCAGGCAGAACGTCGATGGCGTAGGGTGGAACGCCCATCGTGTACCATGTGCCGGTCTCTTCAAAATCCTTGGGCGTGAGAGCACGAGACGGCGTGGTGGTATCTCCGTCGTGCGTCGTGCGTGTTCGCAAGGGCGCGCCAAACTCGGCGAGCGCACGGAAGACAGCCTTGGCGTTGTCGGATGCTGGCTGGATGAAGATATCGAGGTCTTTTGTGTAGCGCGGTTGAGCGTGGCGCGACACGGCATAGCCACCGATGATCAGATACTTCGCCTTGTGCTTGTTAAGGAGCTCGATGAGGTCTTGAAAGTCGGCGAACATGGATGCCTCTTAAGCCATGGGCGGCGGCGGACATTTCCGCAACTGTCGTCATGACGACGTGAGTTGGTTGGATTGACCAATAGCGATACTCGGCGGCTTTGATGTCGTCGAAGGTCTTGTGCACTGCCACGCCTTCCCAGGTGCGGCGGCGGTGCTCGGCGCGCGCTTTGAACTCGGGGCTGTTGGTGTCGATGGTTTGTCTTGTGGTCATGGATTCAGTCTAGCACTTAATCGGTGGCCCGTTGAACTCGAACAATTCATGGTTGGTCGCTGGCCTTAGACGATGAGCTATCGCTCCCTCCCTCCCTCACGTCGCAAACCTCACGCCCGCGCGCGCGAGGCCGCCCGATATCCCGACCGGCGTGCCGTCCGCCCGCCAGCAGGCAGCGCCCGTCATCATGCCGTCCGCGCCAATCGAGATCGCGTTCATGCCGCCAGCGATCCGATGCACGCGCGCGATTGTGTGCCCCCTCCCCGCCAAGGCCTCGGCGATCGTCGCGGGATACGCCGGTTCCATCTCGAGCGGCCCGCCCTCGCACCACACCCGCGGGGCCTCGACAGCCTCCTGTGTCGGCATCGCATGGTCGATCAGGTTGACGATCGCCTGGAACGCCGACGGAAAAATCCGCAACGCACCCGGCAACCCCAGCGCATGCAACAGCCGCCCGCCGTCCGCCACCATCATCGGCGCCATCGACGAGAATACGCGCTTGCCTGGCGCGATCGACAAGGCGCGTCCGGGATGGGGATCGAAGTTGTGCATGTAGTTGTTGGCGATCATGCCGGTGCCCGCGATCTGCACGCACGCGCCAAACAGGCTGTTGATCGTGTGCGTGGCGGCGACCACATGGCCGTCCGCGTCGGCGACCGTGACATGCGTCGTGTTCGCCGAGTCGCGCGTGCGCAGATTGCCCGGCGACCATGCCTTGGCCGCCCCCATGTCGAGCGCGGCGCGCCGCTCGTGCGCGTAGGCCTTCGAGGTCAGTCGCGCCACCGGCACGTCGACAAATGCAGGATCAGCCGTCGCCACCGCCCGGTCCGCGAACGCGATCTTCAAGACCTCCGCGATGAGATGCGTGGCGTCACCAGAGCCAAAGCCCATGGCGGCGACATCGAAGCCCTCGAGAATGTTCAGCATCTGGGCGATGTGCACGCCACTCGATGCCGGCGGCGGCGGCCCGATCACGTCGAGACCGCGATACCGCGCCACGATCGGCTCGCGATCAGCGATCACATAGCGCGCGAGATCCTCGAGCGACAGCAGTCCACCCTCGCGTGCGATGTGGCGCACCACCTCGTCGCCCAGCGCCCCGCCATAGAGCAGCGCCGGTCCGTCGTCGGCGAGCCGCCGCAACGTTCGCGCATAATCCGCCTGCACGACGCGGGCGCCAACCGCGATCGGTTTGCCGCCGGCTAAGAACAACCGCGCGAGGCCCGCATCGAGCGCCAGCTTCGGCGCACAGTCCGTGACGCAATCGACGAGATAGGGCGTCGCCGCAAAGCCGCCCTCGGCCAACCGGATCGCCGGCGCCAGCACCGTGCCGAGCGACCGCGTGCCGTGCCGCGCGAGCATCGCGCACCAGCCCGCGAGATTGCCCGGCGTCGCGATCGAGGCGGCGCCGACCTCGTTCCGGCGTCCAACCGTCGTGCGCGCACTCGCGAGCCCGTCGTCGGCCGGCTCGAACATGTCCGCGCGCGAGGCCGCCGGCGCTGTCGACAGCGCGTCGATCACCTTGTGCCGCCCGTCGGGCAGGCGCAGGTGGGTGACGCCGCCGCCGAGTATCCCGACCATCATCGGCTCGACCACCGTCAACGCGAACAGCGCCGCCACCGCCGCGTCGATCGCATTGCCCTGAGCCAGCAGCATCTCGGCGCCCGCCGCCGAGGCGAGCGGATGGTTCGTCACCACCATGCCGCGCGATCCGGTCGCTGGCCGCTTCTCGCAAGCGAGCGGGAACGCCCGCGCCCCTTGCTCAGCCCCGCCCATGGCCTGCCTCCTTGGTTTCGCCGTCCCGCGCTCTCAGCCTCCGCCCGCTCACAGCTTCGGCCCGGCGAGCAACTTCGGCAACTCCGAAAGGCTCTCGATGCGGTGGACCGCCTCCGCGGCTTCCGGCCAGCCCCATTGCGCCCGCCCCCACGGCCCCCGGCGAATGAGGATCGGCGCCATCCCCGCTGCCCGCGCTGGCAGCACGTCGTTGTCGACGCGGTCGCCGACGTAGGCGATCTGATGCGGATCCACTCCCGCCGCCGCGATCACCTTGTCGAAGAACACGGGATCGGGTTTCGCCACCCCCCACCCGTCCGAGGTCGCGATGAAGTCGGCGGCGAGCCCGCTCGCGCGCAGCATCGGCTCGGCGGTCGCCGGCTGGTTGCCGACGATGCCGATGAAGTACCCCTTGGACTTCAGCTCGGCGAGAGCGGGTGCGGCGTCCGCGTAGAGATCCTGCGGGCCGATCACGAATTTCCGGCCCTCGGCCTCACGCTGCGCCCGCGCCGCCTTGAAGTCGAAGCCCGGCTTCACCGACGCGAACACGTTGCGCACCGGCTCCCGCCGCGTCATCGCCTCCTCGATCTTTGTCATGAAGTGCTCGTAGGACACCTCCATGCGCATCGCATAGTCGCGATAGAGCCGGTGCTCGTCGATCAGCGTCTCGCCGACGTCGAAGAAAACCGCGCGGATCGGCATGGCGCCTCCCGAAAAGTGGATAACTCGCGTCTGGCCGCTCCTATAGCGCGGGGACAAGTTCCCCGTCTCGCTCCAATCACGATGACCGGTTTTCAGCCGTTTCTTGGTCGTGTGCGCGCCCACCGCAAGACGCATCGCCCGATCTATCCCCGCCGTTAACCGCCCCGCATCGTGCGGGCTCGGAAACATATGCCCATGGCCTCCGGCGGCCTCATACTTCCCCTCACGTCAGCGCCGTCCGCCCGAAAGCCTCGTAGCCCCGATGACCACCACACCGAACCTGCTCCTGCCCTACATCCTCGCCGCTCAGGCCCAGAAACACGTCACCCACAACGAGGCGATCCGCACCCTCGATGCGCTGGTGCAGCTCGCCGTGCTCGACAAGGATCTCGCCGCTCCCCCTGCCACCCCTGCCGACGGTGCCCGCTACATCATCGCTGCGTCCCCGAGCGGGGCCTGGACCGGCCACGCGGCCAAGATCGCCGCCTTCCAGGACGCCGCCTGGGCGATCCTCACCCCTCGCGAAGGCTTCATCGCCTGGGTCGCCGACGAGGATGTGCTCTACGGCTGGAACGGCACCGCCTGGGTTGTCGCGGGCGGCGGCGGCGGCGCTTCTGTCAACCCGACGCCGCTCGTCGGCGTCAACGCCACCGCCGATACCACCAACCGGCTCTCCGTCGCCGCGCCCGCCACCTTGTTCAATCACGCCGGCGCCGGCCACCAGTTGAAAATCAACAAAGCCGCCGCCGCGAGCACTGCAAGCCTGCTGTTCCAGGACGCCTTCTCGGGCCGTGCAGAGGTCGGCCTCGCCGGCGACGACGACCTCCACGTCAAGGTCTCAGGTGACGGCACGACTTGGAAGGAGGCGCTCCTCGTCAACCGCTCGACCGGCGTCGTCACCTTTCCCTTCACGACCTTTGGCGGCGGTGGCGGCGTCAACCCGAGCCTCGCTGTTAACGGCGACTTCCAGATCAACCAGCGGGCCTTCGCTGGCGGCGCGCTCGCCGCTGGCAGCTATGGCCACGACCGCTGGAAGGCCGCGACCGGCGGCGCCAACTACAGCGTCTCGGGTTATGTGCTCACGCTCGCCTCGGGCACGATCGAGCAGATCATCGAGACGGCGTTCTGGGGCTTTGCCTCGCTCGCCTCGACCGCGATCACGGTCTCGGTCGACACCCCGAGCGCCGATCTCACGGTCACCGTCGGCACGGTCGCTGGCACCATCACGGCCGGTTCGGGCCGCCGCTCGGTCACCATCACCACGGCAGCCGGCGACAGCGGCAATCTCCCCGTCAAGATCACTCGGGCGAGCGCCGGCAGCGTCACGTTCGGCCGCGTCAAGGTCGAGATCGGCAGCGCGGCCACAGCCTGGGTCGCCCGGACGGGGCAGGATGAGCGCGATCTCTGCCGCTACTACTACCAGCGGCTCCAGGCGACCGGCGCTAACCAGGGTCTCGGCCAGTGCCTCGCCTTCAGCAGCGATTCAGGGTTCGGAATTTTCTCCTTCCTGCCAACCCCCATGCGCGGAACGCCGGCCGTCACGTCGTCGGCCTTCGGCACGTTCCGCCTGACGAAGGCGGACGGATCCGCCTACGCGACCTGCACCGCGGGCACGATGACCTGGTCGCTGACCTTCGGCTACGTGCTGTCGCTGACCGGTGGCTTGACCGCAGCAGGGGCGGGGCTGACGCCGGGCGGCATCTGCTGGGTCGTATCGCTCAACGCCACGACCTTCATCGCCTGCGACGCGGAGCTGTGACCCGATGCGCTGGATCGACATCGGCTGGGCCAACATCAACGGTCGTGCCCCACGCTCAAACGCGAACGCCGCCGGAACCTGCGTCCCGGCGGCGTTCGCAATTGCCATCGCTGCGGCTTCAGTTGGTCGTCGCGCGCTCCTCGAGGCCGTAATCGCGCATCTTGCGATACAGCGTCGAGCGGCCGATCTTCAGACGCTTGGCCACTTCCGTCATGTGGCCGCGGTAGCGCCCGAGCGCCAGGCGGATCATGTCGGCCTCCATGTCCTCGAGCGTGCGGATCTCGCCCGCATCGTCGATCGCGGAGATGCCGAGCCCGCCCTTCGCCCCACCAAGCTCGACCGTCTGCGGCACCGAGTTCTCGGCACCCAGCACCGCTGGCCCGGTATAGGCCTGCCGGCCCGGCACCTGTCCGGGCGCTGCCGGAATGGACGCGCGGAAGCCCTCGACGTGGGTTGCGATCTGTGGGAACTCGTCGACCGTGATCTCGGCGCCGTCCGACAGCACGACCGCGCGGAACACCGCGTTCTCGAGCTGGCGCACGTTGCCGGGCCACGTGTAGCCTGTCAGCAGCTGCATCGCCTGATCGGCGATCGCGGCGACCCGCTTGCCCTCTTCGGCAGCGAACCGCGCGAGGAAGTGGTTGGCGAGCTCGGGCACATCGTCGATACGCTCGCGCAGCGGCGGCACCGAGATCGGGAATACGTTCAAGCGGTAGTAGAGATCCTCGCGAAACTTGCCGTCCTTGACGAGCTGGATCATGTCGCGATTGGTCGCCGAGATCAGGCGGAAGTTGACCTTCACCGGACGCTTGGCGCCGACGGGATCGATCTCGCCTTCCTGCAACGCGCGCAGCAGCTTCACCTGCGCCTCGAGCGGCAACTCGCCGACCTCGTCGAGGAACAAGGTGCCGCCGTCTGCCTCCTGGAACTTACCGATGCGCCGGTCGACGGCGCCGGTGAAGGCGCCCTTCTCGTGGCCAAACAGGATCGATTCGACGAGGTTTTCGGGGATCGCGCCGCAGTTGACTGTCACGAACGGACGCCCAACCCGCTCGCTCTCGCCCTGGATGGCACGGGCGATCAGCTCCTTGCCGACGCCCGACTCGCCCTCGATCAGCACCGGAATGTTGGAGCCAGCCGCCCGGCGGCCGAGCGCGATGACCCGGTTCATGGTCGCCCCGCGCATGACGAGGTCGCCAAACGTCAGCGTGCCCTCGACCTTCTTCTTGATGCGCGTGATCTCGACGGCCAGCGCCTCGATTTTCAGCGCGCTCTTGATCGACACGTCGAGCCGCTCGGGCGTCGCCGGCTTGATCACGAAGTCGACGGCGCCGGCGCGCATGGCGTTGATCGCGGTGTCGATCGAGCCGTGCGCGGTCTGCACGATGATGGGCGGGACGCCGGGCTTCTGGCACAGCCGCTCGAGCACGGCCATGCCGTCGGTGTCGGGCATGACGAGATCGAGGAGGACGAGCGAGATCGAAGCCTTGTCGGGGCCCTCGAGGATCTGGATGGCCTGTTCGCCACCTTGCGCGGTGCGCGTCTCGAAGCCGAACTTCTTCAGCATCTCTTCGAGGAGACGACGCTGGACGGGATCGTCATCGACGATCAGGACGCGCTTGGCCATGGGTACGAGACTCTACGCTACAAACTGTTACGCTTGAGCCCGGCTCGATCGCCCGCGTTCCCAGTTGACCCAGGATCGAACACGTGGCGACGACCGGCTCACTCACAGCTCGCGACAGTGCCCGACAAGGGTAAATGCTTCGTTTCGATACGGCAGAGCTTGACGCTTTTTGTGCCACCGTGGCATCGCCGCGTCACCGCTGCGTCTTCGTCCAGCTCAACGCCAGACAACACCGCGCCGCCCCGGATCGAAATCCGGGACGGCGCGGTCCCCGTCTAGCGTCGCGCTAGAACCTCGTGTGCTACTGCAGCTCGCGGGCAGCCGTCGGGCACAGATCGAATGCCTTCGTCAACGCCGCCTCGCGGTTGGGGAACTCGCCGACTGCATCGCCGCCGCGGGCATGTTGCTGGATGAATGTGTCGGCGAGGCTCTGCTCCTGGCCGTCGAGCACCTGCAGCGCGGTGTAGTGCATCTCGCCCGTAACGAACGTGCGGATCAGCATGTTCTTGTTGCCGCCGTAGCTCGCGGTGAACACTTTGCAGGCGGTCGGCCGGCTCGCCACCTGCGGCCCGATCAGCAGCGCCGGCGCAGCGCCAAGGCCCGCGCGGTTGAAGTTTTCGCGTTCCGCCTCGATCGCCTGCTTGGCAAGCTCGCGACCTTTGCGGCGCTCGGCTCGCGTCCCGGTCGCGGCAACCTCGCGCTCGGCTCCACCATTGCGACCGCGCACCTTAGCGCGGCCGCGCTTGTCGCGCGCATCACCCTTGGCCGCAGATTCGGCGTCGGCTGCAGCCGTTACGGTCGCCGCGCGCGGCGTGTCGCGAGCATCTGCCACCACTTCGTCGTCGACCTGCTGGCCACTGCAGTAACCGGCACGGTAGCGGCCAGCGACGAACGCGATCGATGAGCCGTAGCGGCGATCGACGGCCCAGCGCCGCGTCAGGTCCTGGAATGTCACCGCGCGTCCAAGCGCCTTGGAACGCTGAATGATATCGTCCTGTTTCTCGCGCGTGCGACGTCCGACGGGATTTGCGACCTTCTCGCCCGAGTAGGCGATCAGATGCTGTATCTGCGCCAGCACGCCGGTCGACACGTCCGGGAAAGCATCACCCGGCACGCCACCACCGGTGGTGCCGATGCCGGCGAAATTGTTCTGCCGCGTATCGACATCGCCCTGGCCCGCGTTGTTCTTGAACTTCAGGTAGTTGGTTTCCAGGATCATCTGGAAGAACGCGTAGTCCCAGCGCACGTCGAGCTTGTCGCCGTGCTCCTTGTAGTGACTAGCGATGGTATGGAACTTCATCGGCAGGCCGCCATGGCCCGTGCGCAGGAAGCGCATCAGCCGCTCGGGCGTCACGCAGGCCGGCACCTGGTTCTTCGCGTGCGTGCGGATTTCGGGCAGGCTCTGGGCATGCGCGCTGCCTGCCGTGCCGAGCCCGATCACCAGCGCCACTCCGAGCGCAACTGTCCTTAACTCGACTGCCAAGGCGCAAACTCCCCTTGTGCGCCGGCGTTGCCGGTCGCAGTGCTGTTCACACGTCGTGGTGCTCGGGTCTGCTCAGCCCTCGGGGCAGAGCTCGAAGGCTTTGTCGATCGCCTGGGTGTGGCTCGCATACTCGCCAGCGACTGTGCCGCCCTTGGCATAGGCCGCGATGTAGGCGTCGGCCTCCCGCTTCTCGTTGCCGTCGTTGACGTCCAGCACGGTGAAGTGCACGCCGCCTTCGCCCGGGGCCTGGATCAGGATCGCCTTCTGACCGCCGTAGCTAGCCGTCAGCACCTTGCACTTTGCGCCCTTGGGCAGCGCCGCGGGGGCCTGCGGACGGGCGGCAAGCTGTCCGCCGGCCGAAGCCTTGGC
>JANOJW010000365.1:0-8169 GCA_031418955.1 Hyphomicrobiales bacterium
CAGCACGGTGACGCCCTTGGGCGACGTGATGCGAAAGGCAGACGCCGCGAAATGCGCGATCTCGATCTCGCCGGGATCGGTCGGCGCCCCGCGCTGGCGCTGCAGCTCCATCATGCGGTTGTGGTTGGCGCGGCTCTGCCAGGCGACGGACCCGCTGTCGATATCAGCCATTGGTTTGGACCTTAGAGCCTGTCTCAGACCTGATGAGCAGAGCACGTCGCGAATCGCAACGACGAAGGCGGGCCCCGATCGCCACGCCAACGTCGCTGGCGATCGAGATCGTCGCTCCGCGACGGCCGCATCAGTCCCGGTAGTCCGGCTCTTTGCGGTCGAGGATGCGCTTCAGCGCCTCGAAGTGACGCACGGCGGGCGGCGGATCGTACTTCGGCATGCCCGGGCTCATCTCGCGGTTCGAAGGGATCCGCGTCTTGTCGACGATCGCATCCGGCAGCTTCTTCAGGCGCTGACCCGTCCACATGGCGAAGATCTGCACCTGTGCCACACGCTCGACGTAGTAGAGCCGGTCGTAGGCTTCCGCCACCGTCGCGCCGACGGTGGTGACGCCGTGGTTGGCCATGAACAGGACGGTCTTGTCGCCGAGGATTTTTGCGAGCCGATCGCCCTCGGAAGGGTCCCAGGCCGGGCCGTCGTAGTGGTCATCGTAAGCGATCTTGTCCATCAGGATCACCTCGGTCTGGCCGATCTCCTTGATGCGCGGATCCTCGAGGCGGGTCAGCGCGCTGGCATAGGGCATGTGGGTGTGGAACACCGCCGCACACTGCTTGGGCTTGGCGCGATGCATCGGCATATGGATCGCATAAGCCGAGCGCTCGACATCGCCCGAGCCGCGCTTCACCTCGCCGTCGTAGCCGACCTCCATGAAGCTCGAGGCGGTGACCTCCGCCCAGTGCATGCCGAACGGGATCTGGTAGTAGCGGTCGGTGCGACCCGGCACGTTGAGCGTCAAGTGGTTGAAGATGCCTTCGCTGAAGCCATGCATGTAGGCGAGGCGGTGGGCGGCGGCGAGATCGACGCGGGCCTGCCACTCGGTGGCGCTGCACTCACTCTTGATCGACGGGGCAATCTTGAGCTGCATGGGGTCTCTCCTCGGGATTGGACTCGATTTCGACGGTGTTTGGCGCGGACGCGCGATTAGAGCGGTGGGGAAGCTTAGCAAGGCGTTGGGCTCGCCACGAGTCCTGATCGCCCGCGTTTTTCAGGGGGCAGCCTTGCCAATGTCCGGGTCGGGCTGCGGCGCTACTTTGCCGCTGGACGCAAGTTTACCGCTGGTCGCAAGCTGCACGATCTGGGCAAGCGTCGCGGGCAGGCCGGCGAGCGGCAGGAACAGCAGCCCGAAGGCCAAGCCTCGGGTCGCCCGAGCCGCGAACCAGCCCGACACCGAACCGTAGTCGCTCCGGGACTCTTGCGGCCAAATGCTGCTCCACCAACGGCGGGCGACGGCAAGACCGGGCAGGCCGAGCAGGATCAACCCGAGATAGCCAAGTTGCACGACCGCTGGAATCCGCGAAGCGATGCGCAGCGACAGCTCGCGACGGCGCGCCTCGCTCTTGAAGTGGCCCTCGATGGCGGTCGGCGTCGCGGTGCCGGTCATGCCCGTGACCAGATCGGACAGCACGTCCGCCAACGGGCTGGCACCTTGGGCGGGAATAGCGCGCACATCGAGCCGCACGCGATCGGCGCCATCGCGGGTGATCCCGACCAGCATGCGATTGCCGTCGCCGGCAAGCAGGCCAAGCAGGTCGGCGAACGTGCCGCTCTTGAGGCCGGCTTCGAGGCCGGCAATGTCGGACTTCACCCACAGCCAGTTGCGCGTGCCGGGCTGGCGGGCCCAGCCGCTGGCAAGCAGCAGCAGGTCGGCATCGTTGTCGCGGGCGCCGGCCGCGAGATCGCGCAACAACATGTTGCGCTCGGGTCCGCTGGAGCCCTGGTAGACGAGGCGCTCGCCATCGACGCGGCCCGTGATCACCGCAAGCTGCCCGCGCAGCGCCCCGAAGGCATGACGCAAGTAGTCCGGATCGACCGGCTCCACCGGCGGTCCTGCATCGAGTTTCGTCGCAGGTGCTCGGGAGGCCAGCGCAGTTTTGGCGCCGGGCTCGAGCGCAAGGATGCGCACGGTGCGGCTGCGCACGCGAACCTGCAACTGCGCCATGATCTCGTCGAAGTCCGCCCGTGACGTCAGCGCTAACAGGACGCGCGGCGCCACCTCGGCATAGAGCCGCTGCGTTGGTCCCCGTCCGCTGCGCCGCACCATCCAGTCCTCAGCGCCGATCATGACGCGCAACCGTGTCGCCGCCGGCAGCTGGCTGAGCGCCTGGGGATGCTGGAACACGCTCGCCTCGGTCAGGTGGATTGTGAGCGGCGGCGTATTGGCTCCGGCCGGTCCAGCGGGCGTCGCCGGCAGCAGATTGGCTAGTCCGCGGGTCAACTCGTCCGCTGTAGCTGCACTGAACGTCTCGCCTGCCCGGTTGACCAGCCGGACATGCCCATCGGCCCCGGTCTCCGCGGCGAGCACATACGCCGCCCGGTCAGCGGGCAGCGACGTCACATGCTTGGCGACCCGATCGAGCGTGGCGATGGTCGGGGCCGAGCCGAGACCGAGGCGGGTCCGCAGGCGGTCGAGCCACGTCGCCTCGGCGGCTTGTGCGCCGGCCCCCGGCAGTGCGACGGACACGACGAAGACGAGCGCGATCCAGAGGCGATGCATCGAAGTTCCCTCCGCCATCGGTTTGCCACGCCGGCGTGACGAAACAGCGGCAAGCTCTCACAGATCGAGCACCACGGAGCCCTTCGGCTTCGAACAGCAGATCAGGGCATGCTCGGGTCCGGGCGGATCGAGCGGCTCCTCGGTGTAGGCGACGGCGCCCGAGATGAGCCGTGTCCGGCAGGTGCTGCACACGCCGGCGCGGCACTGGAACTCAGGCGCGATGCCGATCGCCTCGGCGAACTCGAGCAGCGAGGGCGCCGTGGCGTCCCAGGCCAGCTTGCGGCCCGAACGGCGGAACTCCACAGTGACGGCGGTCTCGGCGGCACGAGGCGTGTCGGCTGGGGGCGGCGGCGTTGCTGACGAGAGGTCGCGAAGTGACGGGATGTCGACCGGGACCGTTAGGACATGCCGTTGGGTGTCGGCCGCCGCGACATCCGTCTCGAGCACGCTCGCTGGCCCGAAGAACTCGTAGGCGATGCGCTCCTTCGGCACACCGCGTCCGCGCAGAATGCCGTAAACGGCCTTCATGAACGGCGGCGGCCCGCACATGTAGACGTCGGCCTCTTGCGGCAGCAGTCGCGCCAACAGATCGGCGGTCAGCACACCCTCGCTCTGGTGCGCGGCGGTGGCGCGATCGTGCTCGGTCGGAAACCGGTAGCAATAGTGCACGCCGACGCCTGGCCGCTGGCGGGCGAGGAACGCCACCTCGTCGCGCAGCGCATGCACCTCGCCGTTGTCGCAGGCATGGATGAACTGCACCGGCCGGTGGGTCTGGGTCTTGAGCGCGTGCAGCATCGAAACGAGCGGCGTCAGCCCGACGCCGCCCGAGAGCAGCACCACAGGCCGCGGGCTCGCACGATTAAGGAAAAACTCCCCGCGCGGACCGCTCGCCTGGAGCACGTCGCCGACCTTGATCCGGTCATGCAGCCAGCACGACCCGACGCCGTCCGGCACGCCGGGGCCTGGCGCCGCCTCGCGCTTGAGGGTGATGCGATAATGGCCCTGCCGCCCCGGCGCCGACGATACGCTGTAGGAGCGCGGCACCGCGCGGCGGTCGCCGTCCTCGGGGATGCGGAGCACCAGGAATTGTCCCGCCTCGAATGGCCGCCAGCCGTCGGCGTCAACGGGTTGTAGATGGAATGACGTGATGATCCGGCTCTCGCGGACCTTGTCCACGACCTTCAAGCCCCGGAAGCCGCCACCTTGTCTCGTCCGTTCCGCCACGATGGCTCCTGCACACTGCGCGATCGTCAGCGGATCACTTAAGCGCCGGTGCAGGATTTTGCCAGCGGCGCTTGGCCATCGGTGGCCGCGCTATTCCACGGCGCGCTTGGTGCCAAGTCCCATGCGCCGCGCCAATTGCGATCGCGCCGCCGCATAGTTCGGCGCCACCATCGGGTAGTCGTGGGCGAGGTTCCATTTCGCGCGGTACTCGTCGGGCGTCAGGCGATAGTGCGTGCGAAGGTGCCGCTTCAGCGATTTGAACTTCTTCCCGTCCTCCAGACAAATGATGTGGTCGGGGAACACCGACTTCTTGATCGGCACGGCGGGGCGCAGCTCGGGCGAGGTGTCGACCTCACCGCCATCGGCCGCCCGTTTGAGCGCGCTGTGCACCTCGGCGATCAGTCCGGCGATCTCGGTTTGTGCGACGGTATTCTTGGCGACATAGGCCGCCACCACGTGCGCGGTGAGATCGATCAGCTCGCGCGCTTTGGGGTCCGGGTGAGGATCAACTTCATCCATAAGTTGCTCGTATCTCGATTTGCATCTTCAAGTGGTGATGCGTGCCACGCCCGACGGTAGTCATTGAGATTAAATACGTGATTTGTCGTCGTGAGACAATAGTTCGTCGAAAAATGCCGCGATGTTAAAGCCATCGCGAGCACAAATCTGAAGCTTCTCTAGGCATTCGTGCATCCGGCGGATCGTTCAGCGATCGAAACCTGGAGGATTCACATCGCGTGCATCTCATAAATACTGCAAGTTGGGGTTGCCACAATTCAGCCGCAGAATAGCCACGGCCACGTCGCGGCGGCTGTCATCTGCCCAAGCTCGACTTGTCAACCGGCCAAGTCGCCTCACTTGACGCCGCCCTCCCACCGGCCATGCTTGCCGCCATCGGGTCGAGTTCCGGCCGGATTGCGGACGCTGCAAAGCCCGAATCAAAGCCTCATGTCTCGCGTGGAGGTGGTTGCATGCATGGTTTCGTGAAGTCCATTAACGGCATTGCCGCGCCCAAGGCGCAGCGCCGTCCCGTCACAACGGTTCGCCACGGCACCACGCTCGTCGACGACTACGCGTGGCTGCGCGCCGAGAACTGGCAGGACGTGATGCGCGACCCGAGCGTGCTCGACGCCGGCATCCGCGCCCATCTCGACGCCGAGAACGCCTACATGGAGGCGCAACTCGCCGACACGCGCGGCCTGCAGGAGGCGCTGTTCGTCGAGATGAAGGGCCGCATCAAGGAGGACGACAGCTCCGTCCCCACGCCCGACGGCCCGTGGGCCTACTTCTCGAGCTACGTCACCGGCGGGCAGTATCCGCGCCTCGTGCGCCAGCCCCGCAACGGCGGACCCGAAACCATCATCATCGACGGCAACAAGGAGGCCGAGGGCAAGCCCTATTGGCAGCTCGGCGACACCGCCCACAGCCCCGACCACCGCCTGATGGCCTATGCCGTCGACGAGAAGGGCTCCGAACTCTTGACCGTCCGGTTCCGCGACATGACGACCGGCGAGGACCTCTCCGACACCATTCCCGATACCCGCGGCGAAGTGGTGTGGGCTCGCGACAGCCGCACGCTGTTCTATGTGCGCCTCGACGCCAACCATCGCCCGCTGTTCGTCTATCGCCACTCCCTCGGCACGCCAGTCGACAGCGACGTGCTGGTCTACGAAGAGAAGGACGCGGGCTTCTACGTCGGCGTCGGCCAGACCCAGTCCGGCGATTTCCTGCAGGTCATCGCCCACGACCACCAGACCAGCGAGATCTACCTGCTCGACGCCGATCGTCCGGCCTCAGCCCTGCGTCTGGTCGCTCCCCGCCGGCACGGGCACGAGTACAGCGTCGAGCACGCGGGCGACCGCGTCTACATCATGACCAACTCGGGCGACGCCGAGGACTTCCGCATCTGCTGGGCGCCGGTCTCCGACCCGTCCGAGGCGAACTGGCAGGAATTGCTGCCCCACAAGCCCGGCCGTCTCATCCTGGAGGTGATCGCGCTCAAAGACCACCTCGTGCGCCTGGAACGCGAGGAGAGCCTGCCCAAGATCATCGTGCGTCGCATCCGGGACGGGGCCGAGCACGCCATTTCGTTCGACGAGGAGGCCTACAGCATCGGCCTGTCCGCCGGCTACGAGTTCGACACCACCGCGATCCGATTCTCCTACTCGTCGATGACCACGCCCTCCCAGGTCTACGACTACGACGTCGAGAGCCGCGACCGGCGTTTGCGCAAGTCCCAGGAGATCCCATCCGGGCACGACCCGGCCGACTACGTCACCCGCCGCGTGTTCGCACCCGCCCGCGACGGCGAGCTGATCCCGGTCTCCATCCTCTACAAGACGGGCACAGCGCTCGACGGCACCGCCCCGCTCTATCTCTACGGCTACGGCTCCTACGGCATCTCGATCCCGGCGAGCTTCTCGTCGATGCGGCTGTCGCTGGTCGATCGCGGCTTCGTCTACGCCATCGCCCACGTCCGCGGCGGCAAAGACAAGGGCTATCGCTGGTACACCGACGGCAAGCTCGACAAGAAGATGAACACCTTCACCGACTTCATCGCGGCGGGCGAGCATCTGGCCAAGCTCGGCTTTACGAGCCGCGGCCGCATCGTGGCCTATGGCGGCTCCGCCGGCGGCATGCTGATGGGCGTCGTCGCCAATCTGGCGCCCGAGCTGTTCCTCGGCATCATCGCCGACGTGCCGTTCGTCGATGTGCTCAACACCATGCTCGACGACACGTTGCCGCTGACCCCGCCCGAGTGGCCCGAATGGGGTAACCCGATCACCAGCGTCGACGAGTTCCGCCAGATCCACGCCTACAGTCCTTACGAGAACATCGAGCGCAAGGCCTACCCGCACATCTTCGCCTATGGCGGCCTCACCGACCCGCGCGTCACCTACTGGGAGCCGGCGAAGTGGATTGCGCGGCTGCGCGAGCGCTCGACCAGCCAGAACCTGATCCTGCTCAAGACCAACATGGAGGCCGGCCACGGCGGCGCCTCCGGCCGCTTCGAGGCGCTGAAGGAAACGGCGGTGGACTACGCCTTCTCGCTCAAGATCGCGGGGCTGGACGGGGTGTAGGGCGAAGGAGCCGCCCTCGCTCCGCCGCACTGCATCTCGGCCGTTTTCTGCGCTACAGTCATGCCTCGCCGCCACCCGAGGATCCCGCGCCCATGCCCAAGGCCGATCGCTTTCCAACGACCGTCGCCGGCAGCCTGCCCAAGCCCGCCTGGCTCGCCGAGCCCGAGAAGCTGTGGGGCCAGTGGCGCGCCACGGGGGCCGAGCTCGACCAGCTCAAAGCCGACGCGACGCTGCTCTGGCTCAAGACCCAGGAGGACGCCGGCATCGACATCGTCTCGGACGGCGAGCAGTCGCGCATCCACTTCGTGCACGGCTTCATGGAGCAGGTCGACGGCATCGACTGGCAGAAGAAGACCAAGATGGGCATCCGCGACAATCGTTACGTGGTCGAAGTGCCGACCGTGACCGGCCCGATCAAGCGCCGCCGCTCCGTGCATGCGACCGAGGCCCGCCTTGCGCGAGCGCACACGACGCGCCGCCTGAAATTCACCCTGCCCGGTCCCATGACCATCTGCGATACCATCGCCGACGCGCACTACGGCCGCCGCGCCGACATGGCGATGGCGTTCGCGAAGGCCCTCAACGAGGAGGCGCGCGAACTCGAAGCCGCCGGCGTCGACGTCATCCAGTTCGACGAGCCCGCGTTCAATGTCTTCATGACGGACGTCGGCGACTGGGGCATCGCCGCGCTCGAGACGGCCGCTGCGGGGCTCAAATGCCAGACCGCCGTGCACATCTGCTATGGCTACGGCATCGAGGCCAACATCAAGTGGAAGGACACGCTCGGCTCCGAGTGGCGCCAGTACGAGGCGATCTTCCCAGCACTCAACCGCTCGAAGATCGGCCAGGTCTCGCTCGAGTGCGCGGGCTCCAAGGTGCCGATCTCGCTGATCCGCCTGCTCCCCGACAAGCAGATCCTGGTCGGCGCCATCGACGTCGCCTCGTCGACGATCGAGACGCCCGAGCAGGTGGTCGGCACCATCCGTTCAGCGCTCGCCCACGCCGACGCCGACCGCATCCAGGCTTGCACCAACTGCGGGCTGGCGCCGCTGCCGCGCAGCGTGGCTGCCGCCAAGCTCGCAGCCCTCGGCGCCGGGGCACGGCTGGCCCGGGAGCGGTTGTGAGCGGGGAAATGGGGAC
>JANOJW010000366.1:0-3013 GCA_031418955.1 Hyphomicrobiales bacterium
GATCGGGTTCCGGGATCGGCTCTGGAAGCTGAGGCGGTGTCAATCAGTGCGGAGGCTGCGGGGGGCGGTCGGGCCGGTGAAGCGCTTGTGCACGCGACGCCTCGAGGGACGCGTGCTGCCGGCGGAATGGTGCCTGCTCGCCGGCGTGTTCTTGTCGCTTGCCTTGGCCTTCATCGCCTGTCGCCAGCAGTTCGACTGGGCGCGGGAACTGGCCGAGATCCCAGCGCGTGGCCTGGCGTTAGGTCTGGTGGCAGCGGGCCTCGCGTTCCTCGCGGTGCTTCCACTGGTGCGTGCAACGCTTCCCGCCGACGCAGACCTGCAGCGCCGCATCCTGGGGCTCGTCGTCGCCGTCGGGGTGCTGCTGCGCCTGCTGATGTGGCCGGTGGAGCCGGCGCTCGAGGACGACCAGCAGCGTTATCTGTGGGAAGGCGCGCTCGTCGCGCACGGCCTGAGCCCCTACGCGATTGCCCCCAATGACGCCAAGAGCGCCGACCGCGACATCCCGCTCGGCCAGCTCGCCGAGCACGCCGGCGCGGTGCTCGATCGCGTCAACCATCCACACCTGAAGACCATCTATCCGCCGGTCGCGCAGGCCGCCTTCGTGCTCGCCTACGCAATCGAGCCGTTCAGCCTGACGGCCTGGCGCGTGGTGCTGCTCGCAGCCGAAGCGGCGACGCTGCTGCTATTGCTGGCGCTGTTGCGGGATGGGGGCCAAGCGCCAATCTGGGTGGCGCTCTACTGGTGGAACCCGATTCCCATCAAGGAGATCGCCAACTCCGGCCACATGGAGGGCGTGCTGACGCCGCTGGTGCTTGCCGCCGTCCTGTTGGGCGTCCGCCGCCGTCCGGTCGCGGCGATGGGCGCGCTGGGGCTCGCCGTCGGCGTCAAGATCTGGCCGTTGCTGCTGGCGCCGCTGCTGCTCAGGCCCTGGTTCGACCGCCCCCGCGTGCTGGTCGCCGCGCCAGCCATGCTCGGCGGCCTGATGATGCTGTGGGCCGTGCCCGTCGTCCTCGGTGGGCTCGATCAGCGCTCGGGGTTCGTCGCCTATTCGCGCGACTGGCAGGCGGTGAGCGCACTACTGCCGGCGCTGCGCAGTCTCGTGCGTGGCGTCCTCGATCCGCTCGGTTTCGCTCCCGCAACGGCCGGCCTCGTCACGCGCGCGGGGCTCGCCGGCGTTGCGGCGCTGGGGGCGCTGGCGCTTGCATGGCGCGCGACAGGGGAGCCGATCGACCTGTTGCGGCGGGCGGCGCTGATCACCCTGGTGCTCGTCCTCGTCAGTCCGGCCCAGTTTCCCTGGTACATGCTGTGGACGATTGCCTTCCTCCCCTTCGCGCCGCGTGCGGGCGTGATGCTGATGGCGGTGCTGTTGCCTCTCTACTATGTGTCGTTCTACCTCTCCGCGATCGACGCCTATGCGGTGTTCCGCGACCGCGTCGTGTGGCTGATCTGGCTGCCGATCTGGACGGCGCTCGCCGTCGAGGCGGTGACGGGCCGGCGGGCCGTCGAGCGCCAACCCGGGTAAGCATGCGCAACAACCACCGCATCGCCGTCGTCATCCCCGCGCTCAACGAGGAGCGCGCGATCGGCCGCGTCATAGCCGACATCCCGGACTGGGTCGACCGTGTCGTCGTTGGCGACAACGGCTCGACCGACCGCACCGCTGAAGTTTCGCGCGACGCTGGCGCCTTGGTCGTCTCCGAGCCGCAGGCGGGCTATGGCGCGGCGTGCCTGGCGGCACTCGCCCACATCGGCGACGCCGACATCGTCGTCTTCCTCGACGGCGATTACAGCGACTTTCCCCAGGAGATGGCGGCCCTCGTCGATCCGATCATCGCCGACGACGTCGACATGGTGATCGGCTCGCGCGTGCTGGGCGTGCGGGAGCCGGGCTCGCTCACACCCCAGCAGCGGTTCGGCAACTGGCTCGCGACCACGCTGATCCGGCTGATCTGGGGCGTGCATTATTCCGACCTCGGGCCGTTCCGGGCGATCCGAACGACCAGCTTGGCGGCGCTCGGCATGGCCGATCGCACGTACGGCTGGACCGTCGAGATGCAGATCAAGGCGGCGATCCTCAGACACCGCGCGCGCGAAGTGCCGGTCAGCTACCGGCGTCGCATCGGCGTCTCCAAGGTCTCGGGCACCCTCAAGGGCACGGTGATGGCCGGCACCAAGATCCTCTGGATGATCGCCCGCCACTGGCTGCGACCGGGAGCCGCGAGGCCGTAGGGCGCAATAGCGCGTCCACCATGATTTCCACGTCCGCCGACGTTGACGCGCGTATTGCGCCGCGACGTTCACCGCGGGAAGACGGCGCACTACGCGCGTTGAGCGTTGAGGCGATGGAAAGGTCGGCGGGCGCGCTACTGCGCCCTACGGCTGAGCGACCGTGGCCGCGACGTTCACCGCGGGAAGCCGGTCGGCCCCGCCCATCCCCGGCCCTCACCTGCCGCGGCTGCCCCAGCCGGGGATGCTGTCCAGCATCATCGCGCCGGCAGCCTGCCAGAAGTGCAGCGGCGTAAGCGATGCGCCCATCGTCAGCGACCAAGCCGAGCCCTCGGTCTCCGCGGCCGAGCCGGCGGCAGGTGTTGCCCGGATCCCCGACGCGGTGCCCTCGTCGTTGTCGCCGCGGCCGAAGCTGAACGCCGCGCCGGCGGGAGCCGATCGCGCCGTCGCGCCGAACGGGCGCCAGTTGTTCAGTTTCAGGTCGCTTGGAATGACGAAGCCGGTCTCGGTGCAGGGATCATGGCGGCGGGCGAAGGCCGAGATACGCGGCGCGATCTCGCGGCGGAACCGCGAGCCGTTGAACACGCCGTAGTGGCCGACCTTGGGGCACTCGAAGTGCTGCTTGCGGTCGGCGGGCACCGAGCGGCACAGGTCGAGCGCCGCCTTGCACTGGCCGACGCCGGTGATGTCGTCCTTCTCGCCCTCGATGGTCATCAACGCGACGCGGCGGATGGCGTCGAGGTTCACCGGCCGCCCGCGGTGCTTCATGATCCCGCGGGGCATGTCG
>JANOJW010000367.1:0-5173 GCA_031418955.1 Hyphomicrobiales bacterium
CTCACCGGCTGGGACATCGACATCCTGACGGATACCGAGGAGAGCGAGCGCCGCCAGAAGGAGTTCAACGAGCGCACGCAGATGTTCATGGAGAAGCTGAACTGCGACGAGGTGATCGCCCAGCTACTTGCCACCGAAGGCTTCGGCTCGATCGAGGAAGTGGCCTTCGTCGACCCTTCCGAGATCGCCAACATCGAGGGCTTCAGCGAAGAGAGCGCGGAGACTATCCAGGGGCTCGCCCGCGACTTCCTCGCCCGCATCGAGGCGGAGCGCGATGCCCGTCGTCGGGAGCTCGGCGTTGCCGACGAACTGGCCGAGATCGAAGGCGTCACCAGTTCCATGATGGTCGCCTTCGGAGAGAACAGCATCAAGACGGTCGAGGATCTGGCCGACTGTGCGACCGACGAGCTGACCGGTTGGACGGAACGCAAGAAGGAGAAGGACGCGGAGCCCGTTCGCCACAAAGGCATCCTCGAAGGTTTCGACATCGGCAAGCCGGAGGCCGAGGCCCTGATCCTCAATGCCCGCGTCCATGCGGGCTGGATCAAGGCAGAAGACCTCGTGCAGCCGGAGGTGGAGGGTGAGGGTGAGGCTGAGGGCGAAGGCGAAGCAGCCGACGCTGGCGGCGCTGCCGCCGCCAAGGCCTGACGGTCATGTCCCGGAGGACGACAAGCACGGCATGGAGCAGGGCGCGGACAGCGACGATCGGGAGGTGCAGGCGGACGGCGATGAGCCGGAGCGCACGTGCGTCGTCACGCGCGCGAAGCTGCCGCCCGAGGCGCTGATCCGCTTCGTCGTCGGCCCTGAGGAGACGATTTTTGCAGACTTGGCCGGACGATTGCCGGGACGCGGGGTGTGGGTGAGTTGCCGCAAATCCGCGGTAGCGGAGGCCGCGCGAACCAACGCGTTCTCCCGCAGTCTGAAGCGCAAGGTCACCGTGGCGCCCGATCTTGCCGACCACGTCGAGGTGCTGTTATTGCGTCGCGCGATGGACGCGCTCAGTCTCGCCAACAAGGCCGGGCTGGTGGTTCCGGGCTTCACCAAGACCGACATTCTGATCGCCCAGGGCGAGGCTTACGGGCTGGTGCATGCTGTCGAGGCGGCAGGGGATAGCACGGGAAAACTCGACCGGCGCCTCAGGGCCGTCCAGATGGAAATGGAGAAGGGCCCCGAGATTCGCATGGTGCGGGCCCTCACCTGCGAAGAATTGAGCTTGGCCATGGGTAGGCCACATGTGGTACATGCTGCTCTGAAGAAGGGCGGCGCGGTCCAGAATTTCCTGAGAGAGACCGGGCGCTTGCAAAGCTACCGGACATCGAGCCAAGCGGCGGCACGGCCGCCCAAGCCAAGGTCGGATACGGAACAGGCATGAGTGAGACCAAGGAAAACTCCGACAGGGGCCGACAGGGCGCGCGTCCGAGCGGATCGCGTGGCCCCGGCCGCGTGGAGCAGAGCTTGAGCAAGGGCGGCACCAAGGTCGTCGTCGTCGAGCACAAGGCAAAGCGCAGCTTCCAGACGCCCGGCGCCAAGAAGCCGGCGGCCGATGCCTCGGCCAAGCCGTCGCTCGCTGGCGGGTCCCAGCGTTCTGGCGGCTCCGCGTCACGGCCGGCGGGGCAGGGTGCCCGGTCACCAGCTGGCGGCCTGTCCACCGGCGAGATGGACAAGCGCAATCAGGCGCTGGCGACCGCGCAGAAGCGCAAGGCCGAGGAGGCCGATCGGCTCGCCGTCGTCGAGGCCGAGCAGCGCCGCGAACGCGAGGAGCAGGAGCGGATTGCTGCAGAAGAGCGTCGCAAGACCGAGGCCGAGCGTCCGGCCGGCGAGCCCGCGGCAGCAGCCCCCGCAACCGCGCCCGCCACTCCCGCGCCCGAACCAAATCGCGTTGCCCCGCCGATCGGACGCGCCGCCGAGCCGCGCCCTCAGGATGCGAGACCCCGCGACCAGGGCGCTCGACCTGGCGCTGCCCGGCCAGGCGGACCTGCACCCGCACGTCCGGATGCGGCAAAGCCCGGCGAAGTGCGCAAAGCACCCGGCGAGGTGGTTGCACTTCGCCGCAATCGTCAGGTCGAGGAGGTCCCCGAGGACGACGACGATCGCGCGCGCCGCTCCAAGGGTGGCGTGCCGGTGAAGGCGCCGCGCCCTCCTGTAAAGGGTGCTGACGAGCGCCGTTCGGGCGGTCGCCTGACCGTCGACAAGCTGTTGAATGACGAGCAGCGGGAGCGCTCGCTCGCTTCGCTGCGCCGCAAGCGCGAGCGTGACCAGCGCCGGGCCATGGGCATCCAGCAGACGCGGGAAAAGATCATGCGCGAGGTGACGATCCCGGAGGTCATCACCATCCAGGATCTCGCCAACCGCATGACGGAGAAGTCCGTCGACGTGATCCGCCTGCTCATGAAGCAAGGCACGATGTACAAGATCAACGACGTGATCGACGCCGACACAGCCGAGCTGGTGGTGACGGAGTTCGGCCACAAGCCGAGGCGGGTGTCGGAGGCCGACATCGAGGAAGGCTTCCTCGGCGCGAAGGACGAGGACGGTCATCTGGAATCGCGCGCGCCGGTGGTCACCATCATGGGCCACGTCGATCACGGCAAAACGTCGCTGCTCGACGCGATCCGGCACGCCAATGTCGCCGGCGGGGAAGCTGGCGGCATCACTCAGCACATCGGCGCCTACCAAGTGACGACGCCATCGGGCGCGGAGATTACCTTCATCGACACGCCGGGCCACGAGGCGTTCACCGCCATGCGCGCCCGCGGCGCCAAGGTGACGGACATCGTCGTGCTGGTGGTGGCGGCCGACGACGGCGTCATGCCGCAGACCGTCGAGGCGATCAATCACGCCAAGGCGGCCGGCGTTCCCATGATCGTGGCGATCAACAAGATCGACAAACCGGGCTCCGATCCCAAGCGCGTGCAGACCGAGCTTCTGCAGCACGGCATCGTGGTTGAAAGCTTGTCGGGCGAGACGCTCGATATTCCAGTCTCCGCCTTGAAGCGCACCAACCTCGACAAGCTGCTCGAGGGCATCGCGCTGCAGGCCGAAATACTGGAGCTCAAGGCCAATCCGGACCGCTCGGCGGAAGGCTACGTGATCGAGGCCAAGCTCGAGCGCGGTCGTGGTCCCGTCGGCACACTGCTCGTCCAGCGCGGCACGCTCGAGGTCGGCGACATTCTCGTGGCCGGCTCCTCGTGGGGCCGCGTCCGTGCCATGCTCGACGACAAGGGCAACCCTGTCGACTACGCGGGGCCGTCGGTGCCGGTCGAGGTATTGGGGTTTGATTCAGCGCCGGAGGCCGGCGACCAGTTCGCCGTCGTCGAAAACGAGGCGCGCGCGAGAGAGCTCACCGACTACCGTGTCCGCAAGCGGCGCGAGGCACTCGGCTCGGCCGGCAACTCACGCACCCTCGAGCAGATGATGCAGCAGCTCAAGGAGACCGGCCGGAAGGAATTCCCGCTGGTCATCAAGGGCGACGTGCAGGGCTCGGTGGAGGCGATCACCGGAGCGCTGGCGAAGGTCGGCAACGAGGAGGTGGCAGCCCGCATCATTCACTCGGGTGTCGGCCAGATCACGGAATCCGACATCTCGCTGGCGCAGGCGTCGAAGGCGATCATTCTCGGTTTCAACGTGCGCGCCAACGTACAGGCCAAGCAGGCAGCCGACAGCACCGGCATCGAGGTCCGCTACTACTCGATCATCTACGACCTCGTCGACGAGGTGCGATCGGCCATGTCCGGTCTGCTCGCGCCGACGAAGAAAGAGAACTTCCTCGGCTACGCCACGATCAAGCAGGTCTTCAACGTGTCGAAGGTCGGCAAGGTCGCCGGCTGCCTGGTCACCGAGGGCAAGGTCGAGCGCGGCGCCAAGGTCCGCTTGCTGCGCGACAAGACCGTGATTCACGAGGGCACGCTCTCGATCCTGAAGCGCTTCAAGGACGACATGCGCGAAGTGCCGTCCGGTCAGGAGTGCGGCATGGCCTTCGCCAACTACCAGGACATCCGCGAAGGCGACGAGATCGAGTGCTTCCAGGTCGAGATCATCGCCCGGACGCTGTAATGGCGGCTGGATGGCCAAGACAGCGTGAGCCCGGAAACCGCAAGGTTCCGGGCTCACGCTTTTCGGTGGACTGTTCTGGCCTCCAAGCGGCAAGTTTGCAATGATGGCGCGCACAACAGAGACGAGCCATGGGTGACTTCCTCACACGCCTGCCGCAGTTCACGCTGGAGATGTTCCACGCCTTCCGGGACGAGCGCCCGAAGGAGGAGAAGTGGGAGCTGATCGATGGTGTGCCGATGATGATGCCGCCGCCGTCGCTGGTCCATCAACGGATCAGCCGAAGTATCGAGACGATGTTGAACGACCATCTTCGACTGTGCCGACCGGAATGGATGGCGGACCGAGAGATCGGTGTGCTGCTGCCAGCAGACGAGAAGTACAATCCCGAACCCGACGTCACAGTGATCGACACTGCGGTTGAGCTCGGTCAGATCTACGCTGAGCGGTTCTACTTCGTCGCCGAAGTCCTCTCCGACAGCAACAGGCCCGAGCAGCGGGCGGGCGCCGACAAACCGATCGTGCTCGCGGCCAAGGTCGCCTACTACCAGCGCCACGAACATTGCCGCGGCGTGCTCATTGTGCGTCAGGATCGGATCGAAGCCGACCTGCATGTCCGCGAGGCGACAGGCTGGGTCTTTCGCGCCCTTCGCAATTCCGCCGACCACATCGTGATCCCGGACATCGGCGACATCGGCCCGCTCGCGGACTGTTATCGTGATACGCCGCTCGCGCTGAAAGGCAGTTGACGCGCGCCGCGAACGGCGCGACAAGCCGCGCTCATCGCACCCGCCCAGGCGGGTGATATTCGAAAGGCTGCCCGCCGGTTCGATCCCGGCTGCAGAGACGAGACATGGCCCGCAAGAAAACGAAGTCCGGTGATGCTCCCAGCAAAGGTGACACGCCCGGCAAAGGTCCCGCGCAGCGCCAGTTGCGCGTCGGCGAGCTGATCCGGCACAAGATCGCCCAGATGCTGGTGCGCGCCGAGATCCACGACGAGGTGCTGGCCGAGCACCCGGTGACGATCCCCGAGGTGCGCCTCTCGCCGGACCTGAAGCTTGCGACCGTCTTCGTCATGCCGCTCGGCGGCTCGGATGTGAAGAAGGTGCTCGCCGCGCTCGAC
>JANOJW010000368.1:0-8412 GCA_031418955.1 Hyphomicrobiales bacterium
CGGTTCGCGACTATCGGGTTGGGTGATGGTTTCCGCCCGTCATTGGCAACATCGCTGAAGGCACTCACGCCGTTTCGATTTTTTCGAGTGTTTCGTTTTGTTCGCACATGTGCCACGCTCGTCGCCCGGGACGGAGGAAGAGACGACCATGCCGCGCACCAGAACCGAGCCAACGATCCCGTCCGACGACGAGGCGCTGGCTGCGCGTGAGGCAATCCGCATTCTGGATGCCCAAGCCGACGGCGACGGGCTGCGCGTGCAGATGCTCGCGGCCGGCCGGGAGGTGGCGACGCTCGACCTGCCGCCGGCGGCCGCGCGCCTGCTGAAGGAGATGCTGCAGGAGATGGCGGCCGGCCGCGCCGTCACCGTCGTTCCGATCGAAACCGAGATCACCACCCAGCAGGCCGCCGACTTGCTGCACGTCTCGCGTCCCTATGTCGTGGGATTGATCGAGAAGGGCATCCTGCCGGCGCGGATGGTCGGCAATCAGCGGCGGCTCGCGCTTCAGGACGTGCTGACGCACAAGGCCGACTCTAAGACCAAGGCGCGTGAAGCCCTGCGCGAGATGGCGGCGATCGACCAGGAGCTGGGGCTCCGGTGAGCGTGATCACTGCGCTTCTCGACGCCAGCGTGCTCTACCGGGCGACGGCGCGGAGCATCCTTCTCTATCTCGCCGTGGCCGATGTCTATCGCGCCCGCTGGAGCGAGGCCATTCAGGACGAATGGGTGGCCGCGTTGCTGCGCAACGATGCCAGTATCAAACCGGACCGGATCGGACGCACCCGCGCCTTGACGCCTCGGTCAGCGACTACGAGCCGTTGATTGCAACCCTGACGCTGCCCGATGCAAACGACCGGCACGTGCTCGCCGCCGCCATTCACGGCGAAGCGCTGGTGATCGTGACGGAGAACCTGCGGCACTTCCCGGAAGCCGCGCTGGCGCCGCACAACATCCGGGCCGACACGGCGGACCAGTTCGTGCGCGCGCTGCTCGACACCGACACCGATGCAGTCTTGGCGGCGTTTGCAACGGATCGCGCAGGCCTGCGCAATCCGCCGCTCGATGTCGACGGGTAGTGCTGCCGACCCGAGTATTATGCGGCTCCAGCGACCACGAGGCCGTCGGCGGTCGACGCCGACGGGTGACGTTTCGGCCTTCGATCTGGCCGCTATATAATCTTGCCGCCGCCCGTTCGGCGTATCGCGACAATCGACGGTCGTGGCGGCATGCCGGCCTTGAAATCGGGCCAGCGCGTCGGCGGATCGTCGAAGGTCGGCTCGCGGTCGAACGGCTTCCAGTCCTTCGCGCCATCGATGCCGGGATGCTGGACGGCGACGAATACGGTCTCGCCATCGGGCGTGAAGCAGGGACCGCACAGCTCGGCGCCGACGGGCACGCGATAGAACAGCCGCGATGTGCCACGTGCGGGTCCGTCCGTCTCGACGTGGTAGAGGCCGTCGGCCTTGCCTGTGCGTGCCCAGCCGCGACCCTGGTCGGTCGCGATCCACATGCGGCCGTCGTTGTCGAAGGCGATGTTGTCGGGCGACGCGAACCAGCCATGCTCGCTGGTGGCGGGATTCCACAGCGCGCCCACCGGCGCGACGCGCGGATCACCGCACCGGATCAGGATGTCCCACGCATAGCTATCGGCGCCATGATCACCGTCGGGCGGCGTCATCTCGAGGATGTGTCCGAACAGGTTCTCCGGACGTGGGTTCGCCTTGTCCGTCTGGTCGGGTTTGCGGCGCGCATTGTTGGTGAGCAGCAGATACGCTTTGCCGTTGCGCGGGCTGACCTGCACGTCCTCGGGCCTGTCCATCGGCGTCGCTTGCAGCAGATCGGCTGCGAGCCGCACGTCGATCAGCACGTCAGCCTGGCTCGCGAAGCCGTTCTCGGCGGTCAGCGGACCCATGCCATGCACGAGCGGCAACCAGATCAGCGTGCCGTTCGGTGCGAATCGCGCGACCGACAGCGTGCCCTCGGAAAGGAGCTTGGCATTGCCGGCCTTGTCGCCGGGCACGTACTTGTCCGTCGAGACATAGCGATAGACGTACTCGAAGGTGGCGTCGTCGCCGGAGTAAATGACCACGCGACCGTCGCGATTGATGTGCACCTCGGCGCACTCGTGCCGGAAACGCCCGAGCGCGGTCTTCTTGACCGGCTTCGACGACGGGTCGCTCGGATCGATCTCGACGATCCAGCCGAAGCGGTTCGACTCGTTAGGTTCTTTGTCGACGTTGAAGCGGTCCTCGAACTGGCCCCAGTTGTACCAGTTGGAGGGGATGCCGTAGCGCTCGTTGCGCTTCTGGTCGGCGCCGCCGAGCCCCTTGGTCAGCCGCTTGCCGTCGGGCCCGGTGCGATCCGTCCAGAAATAGCCGTTGAAGTTCTCCTCGGCGGTCAGGTACGTGCCCCAGGGCGTCTGCCCACCGCCGCAATTATTCAGCGTTCCGCGGATGTCGAGACCGGTGGGATCGGCCGCGGTTCGCATGCGAGCGTTGCCCGCGGCGGGCCCGTCTGCCGTCATCGGCGTCGAGGCGGTGATGCGGCGGTTCAGCGGGCTCGAGGTGAGCAGGCGCCAGTCGAGCCCATCGCGCGCGATCTCGATCACCGAGACGCCGTGCGCGGCCATTTCGACTGCAACCTTCGTGCGGTCCATCTTGCTGAAGTCGGTCCGCGCCGGATTGCCGATGCCGGCGAACATCATCTCGGGGCTGGTGTACTCGTGGTTCACACACAGCAGGCCGCGCTTCCCCGTCGCATCGAGGGGGAAGTAGGCGATGTAGTCGTTGTTGTAGCCAAAGCGCCGCGCCTGTTCCTCTGGCGTCAGACGGCTGGGGTCGAAGTCCGCAAGGCCCGGCGCGATCGGATCGCCCCATCGCATCACGATCTGCATGTCGTAGCCATCGGCGACATGATGGGTCTCATCGACGCCACCAGCGAGTTCGCGAAACGCGGCCGCAACGCCGCTCGCCTTGCCCGGCCCCGCACTCGAAACCAGTGCCGTGCTGCCGAACAGGGCCGTCGTCACGGGCACAGCCAAGGCGCCCTTGAATATGTCGCGCCGGCTGAAGCGCCGGGCAATGACGTTACCGATGCTCCGCTCGACCTTCCCGTTCGTCGGGACATTCTCGGCTGCCTCGAAGGCTTCTTCCCGCGTGGCATAATAGGTCTCGCTCATGACGTGCTCCTTGTGCTGGTCGCCATGCCCGCGTTGTCCGATGATCGTGCGAAGCCCCTATGACAGTTGCCGCCTCAGTTACGCTGCGGTTGGAGCCAGAACGGCAAGACAGGCATAGGTCCGATATGGCTGGTCGAACGTCAGAGACATGCGCCGAGCACGCGCGAGGCGTTCGAGTTCCCTTTCGAGGTTGTCGCGCGGTGTCACGTGATATCGCCGCAGCCACCAACGCAACGTCCCGGCGACCGCCGGGGGCAGGCCATCGAAGCGCCCGAAGTCGACGACGTGCAGCGAGCCGCCCGGAGCGAGCAGAGAGGCACCGTGCGTCAGCGCACCGCTCCAGTCCGGGATCATCGACAGGCTGTAGGAGAAGAACACGCGGTCGAAGGCGCTCCGGCCCAATAAGGCCGCGGCGTCGAAACACGTGGCATCGCCATGCCCGACGCTGACCCGGCCACGCAGTCCCTCTCGGGTAAGCGAACGCTCCGCGACGGCGAGCATCACCCGGGAAAGGTCCACCCCGGACAGCTCGGCATCGGGATACAACTCGGCGGCTTTCACAAGGTTGCGTGCAGTGCCGCAGCCGATCTCGAGCACCGATCCCCTATGCGGCGGCCGCATCCCCTCGAGCATCTGATCGCGCCCGAGAAGATAGTACCGGCGCGTCAGGTCGTAGACGTGCCGCTGCAGGCGATAGTTCGTGTCGAGGCGACGCTGCAATGCGTCGACGGGAAGGTCATGCGGCATCGTTCAACACGTAGAGATGGAAGCCGCCGTAGATGGCCGAGCGATCCTGCCGGCCAAGCTCCAGAGACCGATCCTCGGCATATCGCCACCGGTTGAGGGTTGTTGCGGGCACGCGCCCAGGCAGGATCGACGCTTCGCCGGCCGTGCGAAAGATCACACGCGCGCCGGGTCGGGCGGTACGGGTGATCTCCGTCCAGAGCTGGCTCAGATCCTGGTCGCTCATCCAGTCCTGCGCATCGAGCAGGACGTACCTGTCGAGCGAGTATGCCGGCTGTCGCGCCAGGAATTCCGTGAAGGATATGAGTTCGACCGAGACGCGGTCGGCTCTCGCCTTGAGTTTTCTGAAGTGCTCGGCCTCGAGATAGGACGGAATTGGACCATCTCCGTTCGCCGCGAACCCGCGGTTGAACGCCGCCCAGGCGAAGTAGTTGTCCGCGAGATCGAAGTCGCAGGCGAGCTTGCGCAGCCGCTCGCGAACGACATCGGCCATGTGCGGGGCATCACCGAGCAGGGCTGTATACTGGGCCGGCGGAATGCCAAGGCCATACAGCGCTGCGCGGTGGCCGAGCGCCCAGCGAACAAGCCGGCGGTCGAACAGCGGCGCCAGCTCGGACTCGAAAACAGCGATCTGCTCGGCGCGCGTGCTTGCACCCATCATGCGTCGCGGGTCTTTGCCGTACAGCCGCGCCACGATGTGCGCCGCCGCAATGAAGCGCCCGAGCAATCCCTGCCTGTAGAAGCCCGCAACGAAGCCTTCGATCCGCCGGCCAGTGAGACCGTCGCGACCGTTCCAGTAGGATCGCGTCTCGGAATCGAGATGCGCCGCGAGGACTCTGTCGAAGAGAGCCACATTGAAGCGATCGCTGGCGCTGCCGAACATTCCGTAGAACCGGTCGTGGTCGGCAAGTTGCTGCAGAGCTGCGAGTTTGAGCTTGTTCAGCGCGACATGCGCGCGGTTGAGATCGACGGCGTGGATGCGCTCGGGATCGGCGGTGAGATAGCTCAGGACGTTGCAGCCGCCCGACGCGATCGTGACGATGCGCGAATCCGCCCGGATTTGCAGTGCCTGTAGATCGACGCGAGGGTCCTCCCAGATCATCGGATAGACGAGATCGCGGAACGAGAACGTAAACAACCGCTCCAGCGCTCCATCGATCGAGAACGATCGGTTGCGATGCACGGCATCACCGAGCAGTTCGGCGCTGGTGCGTTGCGTGTTTGCTATGCTGGCCATGTTGCCCCGCCAAAGTTCAGTTGAGTTCGGCTGCGACCGGCACGCGGAAAGCGATCTGGTGCTCTGAGGTGACGTCGTGATGCCAGTGGATCAGCTCCAATCGGCCATCCATCGTCTCGACGATCGCCGTGCAGCTCTCGACCCAGTCGCCGCAGTTGAGATAGTGCGTCGCCCCGATCATCCGGTCGGCGGCATGATGGATGTGGCCGCAGATGATGCCGTGAGCGCCCTGCCGCCTTGCTTCCGCCGCCACCGCCTCTTCGTAGGCGCCGATGAAGCTTACGGCTTTCTTTACGCGCTGTTTCAGGTAGGCGGACAGCGACCAATAGCCAAACCCCAGGTGACGCCTCACCCAGTTCAGTGGATTGTTGAGCCAGAGGGCGGCCTCGTAACCGCGATCTCCGAGGAAGGCCAGCCATTTCGCCGTGCGCACGACGACGTCGAACTCGTCGCCGTGCATCACCACGTAGCGCCTGCCAGTTGCCGTCTCGTGCAGGCAGCTCTGGACGATGTCGATGCCGCCGAAGTGCATGCCGCAGTAGTCGCGCAGACACTCGTCGTGATTGCCCGGGATGAAGACGATCCGCGAGCCCTTGCGCACTTTCCGCAGCAGCTTCTGCATCACGTCGTTGTGGGCCTGCGGCCAGTGCGGTCCGCGCCGGACGCGCCAGAAGTCGACGATGTCGCCGACAAGGTAGATCGTGTCGGCCTCGCATCGGCCCAGAAACTGGAGCAGAGCCTCGGCCTGGGACGTCCGGGTTCCAAGGTGGATGTCAGAGAGAAAGACCGCGCGATAGCGGATCCGATCTCTGTGCTCGTAGCGGGCGGCGAAGTCTTGCATGGCTGCACCGCTAGGCGATTCACGTTTCAAACCGATGACAGTGGGTTCTTGTACAGCGCAATCGTGCTGTGCCCGGGTCGAGAGAAGAGAGGGGCCGGCGACGCACGCATGTCCGCAGCGGGGTAGCATGTTCGGAACGCGCAGCATCTCCGGCCCCATTCGACGGCGCAGCGAGAGGGCGCGCCGAGCCATCGAAGAGTGCAGACGCTCGCGAAAGATGGAAACCGTGCGGAATCGACGCGAACTCTGCTCGTTCTTGCCGGACAGCTTGGAGCCAACTGTTCTGCTGTCTCGGCACCCTAACGGGCCATATCACCATAGGTAATCGACATGTCGCCCATATGACACGGCTGCGCGTCCGATCAGTGGCCCGGCCAGACCGCAGCTTTGATATCCGAGCAAACTTGCAGCATTTGCGTTCGCGTGACGGGAAAGCGATCGAGGTGCGGGTTGGTGACGCTCGTGAGCGAGTGAATGATCCGCTTTCGTCTCGGCTCTTCGAGCGCTCCATGCGCTTCGGCCATGTCGAGAGCCATGCAGGCGCCGGCCACGTGTGCCGTGCGGTCGACGGTGCTGCGCCCGGCCACCAGTCCGACAACGAGCCCGGCCGCGACGGCGACTCCGACAATCGCGCCATGGGGCCACAAGACTCGCAGCGCGCGGTCGGTTCGCGCCTTATCGCGAGGAGCCCGGAGCGAGGGCAATCCATCCGTCGAAGCCGTTCGAGACGCGCTGATCATCACAGTGCTCCTGCAAGCTCCGACAAATGTTCAGACTCTGACCGCGCAGTCATTTGATGAAGCGCATCGATAACTTCGCGGATGGAGAACGGTTTCGCCAGGAAGGCGTTGGCGCCAGTTTGCAATGCGCGCTGCCGATCCTCCGGGTGACATCGCCCTGTCAGCATCAGGACGGGAACGGCCCTCAGGCTCTCGCACATTCGCATGCGACGCAGGATTTCGATGCCCGCCAGGCCCGGAAGCCCCCAGTCCAGGATCACGGCGTCGGGTGGCTCGACACACAGACCGATCCAAGCTGCCGTTCCGTCCGCGAACCAACGGACGTCATGCGCACGCGCCTCGAGATTGTAACGAAGCAGCAGTGCCAGATTGTTGTCGTCCTCGACGACGACAATTCGGTAGCCTTGCTGCTGAGGCGCGCTGCTGTCCACGGTGGACCGTCCTGCGGAATGGAGTTGAAATCCAACCAGCTCACGGCGGAACTGGACCCGCTGACACTGCCGCCACTGGCAGAGAGCACGCATTTCGCGAAACTATGATGACAGTCGCTCGGCCGTGATGGACTCCAATCCCACCAGTCGATGCTCGAGGTTCAATAAATCGCCGGCACATACATCGAGGCTGGAATTGATCGCGCGCTCTCCGCTTCCCGCACGCGATCAGGAAGCGTGACCGGGTTATGTGGCACTTCTTGGTACGCAATCTGCTTCAGGAGATGGTGAATGCAATTGAGCCGCGCGCGCTTCTTGTCGACAGCCTCGACGATCCACCACGGCGCTTCGGGGATGTGCGTGCGCTCGAACATCTCCTCTTTCGCCTTCGTATAGAGATCCCAGCGGCGGCGTGACTCGAGATCCATCGGGCTGAGTTTCCACTGCTTCAGCGGATCGTGCATCCGCATCTGGAACCGCAAGTGCTGCTCCTCCTCGGTGATCGAGAACCAGTACTTGACTCCGACGCGCTGTTCGCGATGCGCAAAGAGCGCGGAATTACGCCGGTCATCCCCTCGGAAGCCAATGCAAAGAGCACCGCAAGACCGATTTCACACTCTATCGAGAGCGCAACCTCGTCGAGCGGTTCTTCTGCAAAATTTGTCACAACACGGCGCGTTCTACGTAGCGCCATCACGTTTCACCGAACAGCGCTGGCAGCCGCACCGAGAGCTCGGCCGCCAGCCGGTCGAGATGGTTTTCGGCGAGCGGCGTCACCTCGGCGAGCGCGGCCGAGAAGCGGTCGGGCGTCAGTTCTGCGAGCGCCACGAACCGGCACCAGCCCTTCTCGCGCATGAAGGCGCGGTACTCGCGCTCCTCGTCCTTGAAGGCGTGGCTCGCGGGCGCAACGCCGACCACGGGCAGCCGCGCGCACACGGCCTCCGACAGCATGGTGCTCGAGTCCTCGGTGCACAGCACCGCTTCGACGCGAGAGAGGACGCGGGGCAGCGTTCCGGGCCCGGCTACGCGGAAATCGATCAGCTCGGCGATGGGGCCTTTCGCATCGCCCGCGAGCCGCACGAGCGCGTCGGCGATCGTGTCGGGACTGCGCCGCGAGGTGGAGACGATCCAGCGCGTGCCGTCGGCGGCGTGGCTCGCCGCGAGAAAGGCGACAAGGCGATCCCACTCGGCGTTCGAATATGTGAACAGCCCCGAGTCGCCGCCGACGAGCAGGCCCGCGA